>CAYMTH010000001.1:0-40664 GCA_964393235.1 uncultured Solibacteraceae bacterium
ATTTGTGTCAATCGGCGCGGCGGGAGCGTTGCCGAAGTAGTAAGTCGTGGCGTCAGCGGGAGCGGACTGCGTGTTGCCGAAGAATTGCAGCGTGTACCCGCCGCCTCCCTGCACGACCCAGGTGTTCGTCGATTCGCAGGCGAAAATCCTTTGGCCGGATCCGGCATCCGTGTCCATGTACACCTGTCCGACACTGCACGTCGCGGGCAGCGTCGTGCTGCTCGGGAGGGTGAGTGCCTTCCCGGCGAGGCTAACTGCAGACGGCAGAGCTAGCGTCACCGGGCCGGTAGACGCCGAAGCAGAGATCTCGTTAGCCGTTCCGGTGATGGTCGTGTTCATACCTCGCCACGCATATGTGTCCGAGGAGTCTTTCCCGCAGTATTCGACCGTGTCGTTCACACCAGCGCCAGAAAACGCATGCCAGACCCACCCTCGCGCGTTAACATCGCACGTCGGCTTCGCCCCCAGGGGCGTCTCTAATTTGATCCCGCCCTCACGGGGAAGGCGGACCGAGTAACCAGTATCGATCGCGGTCGTAGCGTTGTGCCCGACATAGATGCCAGCGGTGTGGTGCCCGTTGAGGAAGGAGTGGTTTCCGGCGGCGGTATAAAACTCATACGCTCCGGTCGGGTAGTTGTTTCCGCGAAGTGCGATTCGCGAGTATGTATCTTTCCCAGCAGTAATCAACCGAGTCCCATTGTCCTGGAACTCGAGAAAGTTTCCGGCGTAGGTGCCGGAGGCATTGTTAATGCCGATGTAAGTTCCGTTTGCACTGCCCCCCACGATAGCGTTCCCTAGACGAAAAACGGATCGCGTCGCCGACGCACTAGGGGCCGTGGAGATCGCCAGTTCCCCCGCGTTCGGCACGGAGGAGTTTGCCAGCGCCGAAAAAGTCGAAGCGCCGCCACGGTACTGGAGCTCGGTGCCGCTGCCCGCGACAGCGGGTGCGCCCGACAGCTCCGAGTATGCGACCTGAGCGCACGTCAGGTTCCCGCTAGCGGCGATGGTCGTTGCATATTGGCCGGCGGAGCAGTCGGTCGGATTCGCGGCCAGAGCCGTCGCCGTTGCGGCGTTACCGCTGGTGTTGACGTTGATCGTCGCCGGCAGGGAAAGGGTTACCGCGCCCGTCGCCGCCGATGCGGTGATCTGCGAAGCGGTACCACTGATGGTCGTCGGGAGAGCCGTGCAGCTCTCCGCCGCACCGCTCGCGTCAACCCCGAGCGGGAACTGGCCGGCGGAGCAGTTCGCGCCGTTCGCCGCCAAGGCCGTCGCCGCCGCAGCAGTGCCTCCCGTGGCGAGCTTCCCGTCAAGAGCCGTCTGGAGGTCCGTCTGACTCGACAGGGTGCCAGTGATCGACCCCCACGTCCCGCCACCACCGGCAGTCGCCCAGGTGCCGTCCCCGCGCAAGTAGTTCGCCGCCGATGGTGTGCCCGTGCCGAGTTTCGCCGGCGGGATCGGGCCCGTCGTCAAGAAAGTCTGCACCGCTTTGAGTTCGGCGGCCAGCTGGTTGATGTGGTGTGCGACGACGTTACCGGAGACGGCCGTACCGGCCTGTGCCGACGCGGCTGTCGTGCCGGCGAACCCGCGACCGGCGGGGCACACGGTGAGGGTATTCCCGCTCTTCGAGCAGACCTTGATCTGCTCGCTGCCAATGGTGATGACCATCGGCGGGGTGAAGCGGGTGGCCGTGGTGACGGGGATCGACGTCGCGGCGGCCGAGATTGAGCTGCTCAGGGTCGTCGACGCCCGGTCGCTCGCCACCAGCAGATCTTCGTCGGTCGCCAGGGTCGTGGGGTAAACGGCGGTGTTCGGGTTCTGCGCGGCGAGTGTCGCGACAAACAACACCGGAATCAAGAGTCGCATTTTCATCCAATCACCTTTGCTCGCATGCGCGGCGTCTTCGGGATGCCGGCGTTCTGGTCGGTGCGATAGATCTCGGCCAGCGCCTCGTCAAGATCCGCCTTCGCAATCGCCATCCCCTCGGGATCCCGCAGGTACTTGTTCGCGTAGAAGAGCGCCCCGTGCAGGTAGACATCGGGGTGGTTCTCCAGCAGCCAGTTCGACGTATTGTTGTCGGAGAGCGCCGGGATCTTCTGGTAATACTCCATCCGCAGCGTGTAGCTGCTGTCGGGCTCCGGCAGCAGCCGCAGGCGGCCGCCGACGACGGAGTACGCGCGGGGGCGACCCTGCGTCGGGTGCTCCCGGCGGGTCGCCACCAGCTGCGCCGGCGTCAGGTATTCGAGGGGCGTCCAGACCCGGTCGTCCCGGTCGATGTTGCTCGTTTCCAGCCAGTCATCCGGCAGCGCCAGATACTCGCTGTCGGCCGTGGCCTCGACGACGGCGTACTGCTGCTGCGTTCGCAGCTTCCTGTTCGCGTAGCCCTCGGCCAACTCAATGAAACCGGGAATCTCCGTCGTCAGGTCCGTCCGGTCGAGCCACGACGCGATCTCCGCCTTCAGCTCGTCGTAATCAGCAAAGGGCACGTCACACCGTCCCCGGCCGCGTTCTGAACTTCAGGTTGTCCCGGTCGTTCAGCCACTGGGCAAACTTCTTCTGGTCGGTAGGCTGCCCGTTGTGCGCGAGGATCCCCTTGCGCTGAAGCTCGTAGAAAACCGACATCGGGATCGACGCGACTTTGCGAAGCTCACCGAAGCGAGCCCGCTCGTCGGTCGAGGCGTACTCGGCCACGTTCTGGTCGATGATGTCGGTGACGTCCTGCTCTTCGCTGACGACGATCTGCTCGTCGTCGACGTGAAGCTCCTGCACATGCTGGGTTACCGGATCGACGTCCAGTACAAAACTATCCATGATCGTCCTCCTGGGAAGGTGCGGGGGCTGCTGGAACAACCCCCGCTATGCACCGGCCGCCGCAGGTTAGATCAGGGCGGTGTTGAGGTCAGCGACGAGGCCGTGGGCGGCTTCGTTCGTGACCTGGAGGCCCCACTCGACCAGCAACAGCTTCTTCGTCGCGTCGCCGGTCTTCGCGAGATCCACGGTCTGGAAGTCGCGCAGCATCCGCATCTCGGCGTACTCGGGGTCGATGAGCCACGCATCCCGCTCCCGCTGGAAACGGTTGGGGACGACGCTCAGGTTCCCGAAGTCGCTGACGTAGATGTCGGCCGCGCCGATGATCGTCGTCGCCTTCGCACCCTGGGCGTTGTAACGCTGGGCGGCGACGCCGGCGAAGGCGCTGGCATTCTGCTTGTTCACCGGCCCCAGCATCAGCACCGTAGGCTTGCCACCGGCCGAGTAACAGAGCTGCATCGTGGCCTTCAGCAGGGCTTCGGTGAAGTTCCGCTGGGTGCCGTCGGTGCGCGTCGCGTTCGGCAGCGTGGTGTAGACCGGACTCGCGCCGGTCGCGCCGAGCGAGTCGTTCGTTTTGACGCAGGCGAGGAACGAACCAGTCTTGCGGGCAGTGCCGGCAGCGCCGGCGTTGGCGGCCTGATTGGTGCCGATCATGATGGCTTCCATGTCCCGCTTGAGTTCCTTGGAACGCTTGGCGAGATTGTAGGCGAGTTCACCCTTCCGGCCGGCCTTCCGCATCGACTCGTTCGTGCCCGAGACGATGAGGGTTTTCGCCGAGATCTGGACGTAGTTCTGCATGCGGGTCGTCGCCGTCGCCGCCTGGAGCGTCCCGCTGTCGTAGTCCTCGCCTTCGAGCTGGGCATTGCCCGTGTCGACGGCGTCGAGCGCGTCCACCTGCCACTCGAACAACGTATTGCTGACCTTCTCACCCTTCCCGATCATGGTCATGAACGGGGTGTCGGTGGGCGAGATCATCGAGATCACGTCGCTCAGATCCTCGCGAGCACCCTTAACGGTGTACGAGGTGTAGGTATTCGTTTTAATCGCCATTGGCTTCTCCTCAGATGAGCCGTGCGAACACGGCAGCCGCGTCCTTTACGGACCCGGTCTGGGCGAGCCTCTTGACCGCTTTCTGCATGGGGGCAGCCGCCTTCGGGGCACTGCTTCCGGCCGGGGCCACCTTGGGGGCGACCCGCCGCTGCTGGGCTTCCGCCTTCAGCTGCGGCCGCTGTTTCTGCGCGAGGTCGTACATGTACGCCTTCCGCAGGACCAGCACCGTCCGGTGATCGTAGATCGAGGACAGCTCCTGCTCGGTGAACCCGAGCCCGCGAGCGAACTCGGCCATGCCTGCCTTCTCCTGGGCCGCGCGGTTCTCATCGCGCCACTCGGGGACAGCCTGCACCAACCGATCCGCCTCTTCGGCCAGCGTCCGCTGGAGTTGCTCCTGCTCGGCCTGCTGCGCCCGGGACCGTTCGGCCTGAAGACGCTGCTGGAGAGCATACTGCTGCTGCTGACGCTGCTGGAACTCGGCCCACTGGGCCGCATACTCGATGGGATCTTCCCGCCGCAGACGCTCCCAGTCGGGCTGTGCCGGCTGCTGCTGTTGCATCGCAGCGACCTGCCCTTCCAGGAACTGGATCATCTGAGCTCGCTCACCCTCCATCTCGACCGCCTTGGCCTCAAGCTCTTTGCGAGCCTGCGCCACGGCCATCGACTTTCGGGTGTAATCAGCCTGTCGCGAATACCCGTTGAGCAGCTCCGACAGCGGCACTTGGAGCTCTTCGCCGGCAACTTTTACCGTGAAGAGTTGTTCCTGCTGCTGTTTGGAGTCCTCTCCGGACTCTTCGTCGTCATCGGCCTCGTCCTCGCCTTCGGCCTCGTCCTCGTCGTCCTCGGACTCCTCGCCCTCGGCCTCCTCGGAATCGTCCTCGACGTTGTCGGCGTCGTCGTCCTGCTCCTCGTTTTCGGCGTCGCCGCCGAGGAGGGCTGCAAAACGAGCTTCCGCCTCATCCTGCGTGAGAGATCCGCTCATGGGGTTGCCTCCAGACATGTATTAGTTCCGCTTTCCTTTCAGACGCAGCGTGTGCGCGGCGTGGGCCCCGGCGTTGCTGTACGTCGACAGCATCTCCTGGACCCGGACCAGCCCTTTGAGGGCGAAATACGCGCCCTCGCGCTGCGGGGTTGCGTCGAGGGGCGACTGCTGCCACTCCTCGAACAACCGCTTCTTCGTCGCCTCGACAGCTTCCTGGTAAACGGGGTCGGCCAGGATTTCCTGGACTCGGTTGCCCTTCTCCACGTTCTGCCGGAGCTCAATCTCTTCGTGTTCAGACACTCGGTGCCTCCTGCGCGGCCGGCGGCTGCGCCGGCTGCTGCATGCGCTGGGCGTCCATCATCGCCTTGATGCCGGCGATGTCGACTGCCTGCGCGTATTTCAGCTCGATCTCACGGGCCCGCAGAATCACGTCGGCCTCGTTCTTGTCGCGCTCCCGGTCGTCGCGCATCACGAGCTCGCGCTCTTTGAGAGCCATTTCCTGCTGCTTGATGGCGATGTCGGCGCGGATCTGCTCCATCTGGACCTCGGCCAGCAGCTCCTCCGGTGTCTTCTTCGGCTCCTGCGCCGGCGGTTGCCAGTCGGGCGGGACTTCCTGGAAAAACTGCCCAGGGTCGCGGAACCCGGAGAGCTCCAGGATCTTCGCCAGGGTGTTGCGGTACTGCGAGACGGTGCAGAGGGGGTTCATCGGGCCGTACTGCTGGAGGATGCCCTCTTGTCGCTGGGCCACCTGGAGCAGGGCCCCGATGCGCTCCTGCACCGTCCCCGACCCGACGGCGACGTTGACGATCACATCCGCGTCGACGTTCCAGGCCGCCGGCGATACCGGCGTCCACTTGCCCCGCAGACGCATCATGCGGGCCTGATCCTGGTGCCGCGCCAGGAGTTTCGCCACTCCCCGCATCAGCGGCCGGAGGCCGACTTCCGCGAGGATGCGAGCGATCATCTCGATTTGTTGATGCGCGGCAGAAACGGTTGCGGCGACGGCCGCTTTGGTTGTCGATTGGAGTGCGTCGGCGTCCAGACCGGCGGCCGCTTTCGAGATACCTGTGCGGTCCTGTTTGATGCTATCCATCGCCGCAAGGACATCCAAAACCTCCCGGCCCACGAAGGGCATAGTGAACGGCTGGACCATCCCCGGCGCTCGCATGCGGATCACCCCGCCGACGTCGGTGTTCAGAACATCGGCCATCTCGACCTGGGACTCGACGACGGCGACCCGGGGGTCGGTGGCGAGCGCCAGGGAGTTCAACATCGAGCGCAGCAGGCTGGTCTTGATGCGCTGAATATCGGTCAGGATGTCACCCAGGCCGTTGCCAAAGACGGTGTGCGGCTCGGGATCCGGCGTAAAGCAGGCAATCGGCCGCTGATCAATAGGCTCGTTGCGGACGACCTCGTGATCCTCGCCCACCGCGCAGATGTGCCGCAGTTCGGCGATGCCGTCCCCGTCGTAATCGACGCGGGCGTAGGCTTCGACGTACAGGACGGGGCGATTGGCCTCGTCCGACGGGATCCCGACCGGCTCGCCGCTGTTCGGAATCCGCATCCGCGCCTCGACGGACAGGTCGTCCCACTCGTCGCTGCCCGATTTCGACTCGATGAACTCGCGGTCGTATCCCATGGCGACCAGATCGGACACGGATTTATAGCACTTCCGCGCCACAAAACGGGCGGTTTCAATGCTCCGCGCCGTCGATTCGATCAGAAGCTCTTCCGGCGGGATCGCCTCGACGACGACCCGGCCCTTGCCGCGATACCGGCGCACATTGACGTCGAAAAGACCGTCGGGGCGGGGCGTGGGGGTGAACTCCGCGCCGGCCTGGGTCGCGTCCTGGTACAGCAGCTGCGCCGCTTCCTGGGTCAGACCCTCATATCGGTCCTCGGTCACGTCCTGCGAGTCGTCCCAGCGCCACTGGACGTAGCCCATGTCGCGGATGAGGGCGTCCTTGAAGGCGCTGTACAGGACCAGGAACCCGCAGTTGTCGATCTTGAGGACGTAGTCGACGGCGTCGGTCATCTGCTCGGCCAGCGCCACGTCTTCCGGCCCACGGGGAGTGAACTCGGCCACCCGCTCGGGGCCCCAGAAGATCCGCATCAGGCTCGGCAAAATGGCGTTGACGACGTCGCGGAAGTCGCGGGACACGGCTTTGCTGCGCCCGTCCTCCTCGTCGCCATAGAGCTCGCCGTTGTACCGGTTGTTCAGCTCCTCCCTGCGGGCGGAGAGGGTGTCCTGCACACTCTCGGCGGTGTCGATCTCGCCGCGCAGAAAAGCCTGGAGATCCTCGTCGCTCATGCCCTCGGTTTCGCCGACGGGGTCGGGGCCGTACTCCCCGACCTCGCCGGTTTGGCCTACAGGAGTGGTACGCGATTCCTCGTCGCCAAGGGGGACCGGGCTCATGAGTCCTCGCGTCATGACGTCATTCGTACCACGAATCAACCCGGCCCTTCAATACCTTGGGGGTATCAGTAGATCGCCAGCTTCCGGCGCAGGGGTTTGCCGCGATTGGCTTGGCTCCGGCCGTGAGTGGCGACGGCGGCGCTGCCGGCGAACGTCAGGGCGAGGGCGTCGGCGCTGTCGGGCGACCGGAAGCCGCGCTTTCGCATCTCGTCCTTCGACTCCAACAACAGCTTCCCGTTCGACGTGAACTTGTAGCGCGGCGTCGCCAGCTCCGAGATCAGATCCTCGTCTTTCGGCAGCCGGCAGTCGCGGGCGGCCAACCACCCCTTGATCTTCGTCCACAGCTCCGTCCGCAGGTTGTGTGACTCCCCCTTGAGGCTGGGGGCCTCGCTCACGTTGACGCCAATCGCCGGCAGCTGGAGCTCCCGCAGCCGGTCGACGACCCCGGCCCCGATCCCGATGCTGTCGACCAGGATCTCGACCGGCCGGTCGGGGTGAGGGGTGCTCTCCCACTCGTGGACGACCAGCCCGGTCAGCTGCATCAGGTCCATGTTCGCCCACCGCTGAATCCGCTCGACGGTGTTCGCCCGCCGGCGGAGGAGGACGCTCTTGTCACTGCCGAAGCGGGCGACGTCCAGGCCCCATACGACCGGCGCGTCCTTGATCGGCTCCACGTCACGATGCACGGCGAGATCAATCAGCTCCATCGAGATCAGCGTGTCGTCGTCAGCGCGGGGGAACTCACCCAGGACGCGGATCCGGTAGGCGTTGGAATCCTCCCCGTACCGCACCGCCATCTCGCGGATGAACTCCCGGCTGACCCGGGGGCTGTCGATGCACGACAGGTGGAACGTCGTCCACTCCGACTGGAGACGGTTGTGCGTCTCGTAGAACGTGCCGCTGGACCGGACGGGGTTGCCGAGGAGCAGGGTCACCGCATGCTCGCCCGACATGGAGCCGGCCGCCGCCTCGAAAATCGGCTCGGGGATACCGGAGGCTTCGTCAGCGATGAGCAGGACGTGCTCGCTGTGGATCCCCTGCAACGCTTCCGGCTGCTCCGCCTTCGAGGTGCGGGCGGACACGAAACTCCCGGCCGGGTCTGCCTTGAGCTCGATGTTCTCGCTCTTGACCGTGAACAGCTCCTGCACTACCGGCGGCAGCCGGCGGATCCAGGTGCAGACCTCGGCGTACAGCGCGTCGTAGAGCTGCGCCGTCGTCGGGGCAGTCATCACGGTCTTCTGCGGGTAGCGGGTGATCAACCACCAGATCACGGCCCAGGCGGCCGTCGTGGTCTTCCCCACCCCATGGCCCGACCGGACGGAGATCCGGCGTCTGCCTTGGGCGATGGCCGTCAGGATCTCCGCCTGCTTGGGGTCCGGCTTGACACCGAGCACCTCCTCGACGAAGCGGGCGGGGTGGTCGATGTAATTCTCGATGAACGGGATGAGGGGGTTTTGCTCGGGGGCTGTTCTGGGGGGTCTGGATGGCATGGTGAAAATTTTTTTTCAGAGGGCGGGGGAAGGGGGTGGGAGGGGAGGGGTGGGGGTCGCGGGCTCAGGTGTACTGCGAATAGATCCGCCCCCGCCAAACGCGCGACGGGGGGCCTCCGGCCGCCCCGCCAGGGCGTCGGGCCGCCCCGACGTCAGGATGCCCCGCCCTGCCCCGGATCCGGCCCGCCCTGCCCCGTTCGGCCCGTCCCCTACCCTCAGCACCCCCCGCCCGCCCCGCCCGCTCTGAGGGCGTTTCCGGCCGTGGTCACCCCCGCCGCCGGCCGGGTCGAGCGTACCACCTCGGCTGGTGGTAGGTGTTATCGGACACAGCATCGGGGCATTATCGCCCGTATGTTGTTGAAAACAAAGGCTGTGTCCTATAACCACCATTATGTCAACTTTATGGTTATGTCGTTGATTCGGATGGAGTTACGTCAATTACGCGGTTCTCGCGGACGTGCCGCAGGGCGTCCAGATGCAGGCTGCCGATGTTGATGGCGACGGCCGGCTGCTTGTCCTGGCCGTACTCGGCGCGGTTCCAGCTACGGGCCGCCCACTGCCGCACGTCGACCCGCAGCCGCGCCAGCTGCGCCTCGGCCGGCGAGGCCGTGTCGGCGATGCTGAGGGTCTGCTCGACTAGGGCGTCGGCGGCTCGCGCTCGCGCCTCTCGGAGGGCGGCCGCTCGCTCCTCGTCCCTGTTCATCCACTGGCTCAGGAGCTCCCGGCTCGTGCCCAGCTCCTGCGCGATGGCCGTCAACGTCTCGCCGCTGGCGACGCGGTCGATGATGGCTTCCGGCCCGCCCATGTCGGCGATCCTCGCTACCAGCTGCCGCTTGATTGGTGTCCCTGCCATGCCCCCATACTACCCCATTCTCGACAAACCTAGTCGACTATTCCGCCCTCCGCCCTCCGCCCCTCCCCGCCCTATTCTCGACCAACCCGGTCGACAATTGCCCCCAGCCGGCCCAGGTGACGGATGTGACGCATAGTGACAGATACCCTTTTCACATCCGCCACCCACCTATCCCCAGCCTTTTCAGCGATTTCCGGCCCCGCGGTGGCGGGTGTGACGCATTTTCCGCCCATCCCTCCCTCTATATACGACACGGTATGTATGTATACACATGACATGACACATGATCTGCCCCCTATATACATAACTATCCCCTGATCGTATACGTTATCCCCGGAAAATATGTCACCTGTCACCAAATCCAGCTAATCCGTTGATTCCAAAACACTTACCTCGAGTGACAGATAAAAACCAATACGTCACATCCGCCACTTTTTCGGGCCTCAAACACCCCTTCTCGCCCCCTCGCGTCGTGCCGCCATGCCGTCCTGCCGTCAATTCGAGTTACTATGTATGGCGAAAGGACACCTACCCATGACTCTCATCACCCATCTACTCTCGCCCGCTCATGCGGCCGACTACCTGGACATCACCCACCACGCCCTGGCCCGCCACCGCCGGAAGGGCACCGGCCCGCGATACTACGACGCCGGAAGGGCCGGCTACTTCTACTCCCTCCCCGACCTCGAAGCCTGGACGCCCCCGCCGGCGGAGCCCCAGGAACGCCCCGCCGCCCCCTTCGTCTACCCGGTGGAGCTGCTCCATGACGAGTACCAGTGCTGGGGCAGGAGGCTGACCGCTGAGTACCTGGGCATCAGCGTGGTCTACCTGGACCTCTTGCGGAAGAAGCAGCTGGACCCGCCGGCGCTGCCCCAGGAGTGGGTCCAACGTGGGGCGGTGATGTACCCGCGCGGAGCTGTCGAGGTCTACCTGCGGGTGAGCGACGAGAGCGGCCAGTATGGCTCCCTGTTGCGCCGGAAGGCCCGGGAGCTCGCCCGGCAGGCGGCCGAGGACTGGGTGACGCGGAACCAGGACCAGCTGCCGCCCCCGCCGCCCGGGCAGGCCGCCCAGGCCGGAGGTGCGCGATGAGCCGCCTCATCTCTCCCCTCGACCCCATGCCGCCGGAGCTGATCTGGACTGGCAAGGGGTTCCTGTACGACCCGGCAGCCCTGTGCCGCCGGGGCGACTACGTCTGGGTCGAGGACGTCGCTGCCGAGATCGGTGTCCCGCGCAGCCTGCGGGCACGGTTCGGGCGGACCGGATTGTGCCCGCACCCGCTGCCCGGTTACTGGTGCCGACCGAAGCGGTGGGTCGCGCACAAGGACGTCGTCGCTGAGTTTCTGCGCGTTCTCGCCGGCCGGCCGTGGAAGAGTCGGGATACTTGGCCCTTCCATGAGGCCTGGGAAGCCAGCTATCACTACGCCCAGCGAAACAAAATATACGTCGACCCCTACAGACTCGCGGTAAGCCTCCCCGGCTACGACGAACTGCGTCCCTACCGTCGCCCCTAGTCCGCAAAACCCGCAAAACCGGGAAATCTTCGCGCCAGGAACTTTTCCCGGTTCCCTTCCCCCGCGCCCTCAAAACCCGCAAAACCCGCCCAGTACCGCAGGAACAAACAGGAACAAACCGGAACATGTTCCTGTTTGTTCCTCCCTCCCCCACCGCCGGCGGTGTCCTGACGTCACGAAAAAATTCTTCACAAAAGTTGTAACCTCAGCAGCAGTTGTGCCATCCTACATTCAGGACGTCACGACACGTTGACGTCAACCACAGGAGAACCCAATGATCACCTTCACTCCCGCCACCCCCGACACCGAAGAGAGCCTCAACACCTACCGTCTGTTCGTCAACCGTGACGGTCGTGAGACGTGGACGACCGTCGCGGAACCCGGCCGCCGCTCCGGCCGTTTCGCAGTTGAGCTGTACGCCTACAGCGACACCCTCGAAGGTATCGACAAGGCCGAGCTGCAGTGGGCCTCTGAATACAGCCGCAACCGCCGCAACGCCCGCTAACCCAACCCACAGGAGAACACCATGCCCCTTGCCCACAACGACCTCACCCAGATCTACGCTGCCAAGGCCCATCTCGACACGCTCCAGCGGCTCATCGACGCCGCCGTAGCCAATGTGGACAACCTGCTCCGGAATCAGGACCGGCTCACCCTGGGCAATGTAGAGCACGTTGAGAAGCAGCTCGCCGCCATCGGCCTCGCCGCCCGCCCCAACCGCAACCGCCGCAACGCCCGCTAACCCAACACCCACAGGAGAAACCCATGACCACCCAGATCACCCGCCTCGCCCACAACGACTCCGCCTTCATCCTCGGCGTCCGCCGCTACCCCGTCACCTTCACCTTCGGGACAGTCGCTGGGTACGCCGCCCAGTACAACGAAGACCCGGCTGCCGCCGTCGCCGCCGAGGCCGCGAAGGGCCGCCCCCTCGCCTGGGCGTCCCCCGACGCCACCGTCATCTCCGGCGACCCCGGCTACTACGCCGCCCGCGAAGCCCGCGAGGCCACCTACCCCCGGCTCACCCTGGGCGACGTCGTCGAACTCGAAGGCCGACAGTACATCCTCCGCCCCGACCACAACCACAACGTCCGTCTGGAACCCGTAACGGAGGCGGCCCGCTAGGGCCCCCTCCTCACACCCAACCTCGACACCCACAGGAGAACACCCATGAACACCATCCTCGACCAGATCATCGACGCCACCCCGGCCTTCCCCCTCGGCAACCCGACCAACCGGGTCGCCTCGACCACCCGCACCGTGGCCCCGCTCCGGGGCTACGCCACCCCGGTCACCGACCCGACCGGCGACATCCTCGCCCAGGCCGGCCTCAACTGGCGCGTCCACGAACTCCCCGTCCTCGTCCAGGGCAGCCGGGAGACGCGCCGGATTCGCAACCGCAAGGCCCTCGTCCACGGCCGCACGGGCGACGTCATTGAGGTCGTCTCGAACGACTTCAAGGTCCACCAGAACGCCGAGATCGTCGGCGGGCTGGCCGACGTCATCGACGCCGCCGGCGGCGTCGTCACCAGCGGCGGGTACATCCCCGAATCCGGCCGGGTGTTCCTGACCGGCCGCCTCCAGGCCAAGGCGGACACCAGCGTCCGGCAGCTGGGTGACGTGACCGAGCTGGAGATCGTCGTCTCCGGCGGGCACAAGCCGGGAACGCCGCGCATCGTCAAGGCCCGCGCCCTGCGCCTCGTCTGCCTCAACGGCCTGACCGTCCGCGACCGTCTCAGCAACTTCGTCCCGCGAGTCACGCACCGCTCCGCGATCACTTCCGCCGACGCCGACGCCCTCCGCGCCTGGGCCGACGACGTCACGAACGGTTTCTTCCAGCTGGCCCGCCGGCTCACCCGCCTCCAGGCGACCCCGGCGTCCCGCGCCGTGCTCGACGCCGTCGCCGTCCAGGCAACGGCCGGCCAGGACGTCCTCGCCGCCCTCGTCGGCGCGCCCCAGCTCTCCGGTGCGGAGCTGATCGAAGAGATCCTTCGCCGCGACGAGCGTGAGCGGGAGACGCGCGGGGTCGTCGACTGGCTGCTGAACCCCGGCCCCGCCAACGAAGATCGCCTCGCCGCCCTGCGGCAGGTGCCCCACGAAGGCAAGCGGATCGTCCAGCACCTGGGAGTGCAGCCGGGGGCGAGCTACACGTACGGCACCCTCGCCCATGTCGTCAACGCCACCAGCTACTGGACTGACCACGTCCGGGGCCGGAACGGCGCGGCCGTTGAGAGCGCCCTCTTCGGGGACTCTGATCGGCTGAAGTCGTCGGTGCTGGCGACGGCCGAAGAGTACGTCGAGGTTCTGGAGGCGGCCCGCTAGGGCCCCTCCTCCGCCCCCAAGCTCAACTCACAGGAGAACAACATGGAAATCGCAATCCCTATCACCCTGATCGGTGCGGCCTTCGGTGCCTGGAAGGTCCAGGTCATCGGCCGCGCCCAACTGTACCGCCGCGTGGAGACGTGGGCTCGCATTCACGCAGCCGGCTGGGAGGCCTACGATGCCGCCGTCGCCGCCCAGCGGCGGAAGGAGGTGAAGTAGCATGCTCGTGAAAATCGGAAATCACTGGGCGAACCGCATGAAATACGCGATCTACTACGAGGGCAAGACCCCCGAAACTCGCGCCGCCTACGGCACCGTCAGCGGCACGTTTGAGCTGGAGCAAGCCATCCGCCAGCTCGACCTGAACAACGAGCTCTACCCGAAGTTCCAGCACTCGCTCGTCGAGATGCAGCCGAAGGGCTCCGGCCTCCCGCCCCGCCGGATCCAGCCGGCCGAGCTGGCCGAGCTGCGCCGGCCGTACGACCAGACGCAGGAGCGCCGTGAGGCGGAGCTCGCGGGAAAGGTGGGCAAGTAGCCGATGCCCGCCCTCGTCGGAGATGCCCACCCAACCTGGGCCGGTGGTGTCACCATCAACGACAAAGGCTACCTGCGGGTGACGGCCGGCCCCGGCCGCCACTCGTACGCCCACCGTCGCGTGGTCGAGCAGCTGCTGCTGGAGCAGGAGGTGATCCGGCGGGTCGAGGCCGTCCTCACGGGCGAGATCGGGCCCGCCCCCTGGGAGCCGGATCTCACCCTGCCCCAGCTGGCGGCGCGGGAGGCGCTGGACGTGGTCAGCAACCCGCCACGCCTCCCCGCTGGCCTCCACGTCCACCACACGGACGGGGACAAGCACCACAACTGCCCGCAGAACCTGATGGTCCTGGACCGTGCGATCCACGACCATCTCACCCAGGCACACCGCCGGTTCCTCCGGCGGCACCATGAACAGGAAGTCCGCGCGAAGCTGCGCGGGGAGGTCGTATGAGCAAATACAAGACACGGTGCTTCGCCCGGGTGTGGACTGGAACCGAGCATCAAAGCTGCCACAACACCGCCACCCTGGAGTACTCGGGTTTCCACTGGTGCCGACTCCATCACCCGCCGACCGTCGAGGCGAAGGCGAAGAAACGCCACGATGAAGGGGAGGCTGAGTGGGAGGAGAAGCAGGCCCGATGGGCTCACCAGGAGAAGACGAACAAGCTGCGGGATCTCGCTGTCGAGTACCTGCGTGAGCGTCACCCGGACGCCCTTGCGGCGTTGGCGAAAGAGGTAGGACTATGAAACCGACATTTGATTGGGTGACCCCGGCGTCCCCGCCGGCCGCGCCCGAGACGCGCCTGGAGCAGATGTACCCGGAGGAGGTGATCCTGGCCGCCGCCGGACGCATCTCCGCCGCCCGCAGGCGCGTCCACGGGTCGCGGGCTATCCGACTGGCCTGCGTGATCTGCTCGACGCCCCTGACGGCCAGGGAGCGCCGGAAACCGTGCCCCGTGTGCAAAGGGCGGAACCCCCGATGAGCAACGCGGACGACGTCGTGACGTCCTACCTCCAGCGTTTCGGGTTATCATGACAGACGAGCCCCTCGCCCGCTCGACCACCGTTGATTAGACCCAGACTCTGGGGAGGGTCGGGGCAGCGGAATCGAGCGAGCGAGGGGCTCGGCCCTTCGATGAAGTTTCCTTTTTAACGCCGCGTCTTCGGACGCGGCTTTTTGTCTTTTTCAGGGGGCGTCGGGGCCTCCGGAGCGGGGCTCGGCGGGACAGGGATAGCCGAGACGTCTTCGCCCGCTGCGTACCTCTCGCAGATCGGCTCGATCAGCCCCTGCCACGTCATCTCTTCGTCCACGAGTCGGTGGATACATGCCCTCCACACATCGTCAGGCAGCCGTACGGTGATTGCCTTCACGTTAAACCTCTTTCATTTTTGCGCGACAGTAGTGCACGACGCCGGGACGCCATGCTAGCCTCATGGTTGTCTTACGGGTGACGTCACGAGCTCAACTGCACACAACGTCAGCCGCAGGCACAACTGCGAGGGCATGACCAGCATACGTCATGCCGCTCGACATTACTACTGGGGGAAACATGGTGAATGAAAACGACGGGTTCTTCGGTCTGGCCCATGAGCGAAGGATCAAGGAGTTGAGCGACCGACTGGCCGCTCGCGATTGGGAGATCATGCAGGCCGAGCGCCGATGCTTGCAGTGGCAGTGGGCCGCGTACACGATGTTCGGGTGCGCCCTGGTCATTTTGATCCTCGCCGCCCTCTCGCAGGAAGGGGTGATCGGATGATCCGCCGGCGAGTGATCGGGATTGACCCCGGCGCGGCCGGAGCCATCGTCGCCCTCGACCTCTGCTCCGAAGCCCCACACCGGCGGCCGGCGGTGTACGACATGCCGGTCGTTGAGGTCGCCCGGGGCGGCCGGAGCTGCCGGGAGGTCCATGCGGCGGGCCTCGTCAGCCTATTTGAGACGCTGCGCGACCAGGAGCCCGAGGCGCTGGTCGTGATCGAGAAGGTCAACGCTATGCCCGGGCAGGGCGTCACCTCGATGTTCACCTTCGGCCGCGCCGCCGGCGTCGTCGAGGGTGTCATCCTGGCGCTCGGGTTCCGCCTCCTCTGGGTCAGCCCGACCGAATGGCGGCGGGCCATGAAGGTGCGCCCGGGCAAGGAGGGCGGCCGTCTGCGGGCGTCTGAACTCGCGCCGGAGGCCCAGCACTACCTGACGCGGAAGAGCGACCACGGCCGCGCCGACGCCCTCCTCCTCGCCCTCTACGGCCACCAGGAGGCCCTCTAATATGGCCGCCTGGACTACGAACGACGAGCTGTGCTTTCTGTTCGGCGGCGGCCCCGCCGGTGCGAAGGGTCTGGTGAACATGACCCCCGAGAAGATCGCGTCTTGCCGCCTCGCCGCTGATAAGCCGCGCGTCAACCTGACCACCGTCCTCGAAGAGTACCTCGTCAACCTCCGCAACCGTCGCTGGGACGGCTGCTCGGTGGAGGCCGACATCGTCGAGGAGACGCTGAAGACCTGGATGCGGGCGAACACCCATGGCGAACGCAATACGATCCGTGAGGACGTGCTGCGGGCGAAGGGGGCCGTCCTCTAATGCTTCCAGGGTTGTCCGTCGTCAAAGTCCAGAAGGGAGATCCCCGGGTCGACCCTTTCATCCGGGGACGCCACTACCTGCGGAAATGGCCCGCTGTGACACCGCACGTCTTCTGCCTACTTCACGACGGTCGGCCGGTGGGAGTCATTTGCTTCAGCTTCCCTCCCAAGCAAGCCAATGTGCGGTACGGCTGCGAGGTGCTGGAGTTGTCCCGGCTGTGGGTTTCCGATGAGATGCCGACCAACACCGAGAGTTGGTTCATATCTCAGAGCGTCGGGCAGCTCCGCTCTCTAGACCGGAAAGTAGGGGGCATCGTCACTTACGCAGACCCTTCAGTCGGGCATGCCGGTGCGATATACCGGGCGTCCAACTTCATCCCCGACGGGCGCACGGATCAGGAGCGCAAAACCCCGCGCTTCGACTACGAAGCAAACGGTGTCGTGTACTCCCGCAGGGCTCATGTCCCGGCGGGGGCGGAGGTTCGACGTGTTCCTCGCGTGAGCAAACACCGCTTTTTCTTGCCTCTCCACGCCTGTGTGCGACGCCAATACGCTGCGCGGAGGGCTGCGTGAACCTCCGCCCGTATCAGGTCGACGGAGCGCTGTGGTTGGCGGAGACGCCGCGCGGGGTGTTGGCGGATCCTCCCGGGGTCGGCAAGACGCCCCAGACGATCCGCGCGGCCGACGCCGTCGGCGCGAAGAACGTCTACGTCATCGCCCCCGCCGTCGCCACCGGCAACTGGCGGGCCGAGTGGTCGCGGTGGGCGCGGAAGGCTCGTCTGGCTGGCTGCTACTCGTACGAGAGGGTCTGCAACGATGAGGCGCTCCAGCGGCAGATCCGGCAGGACTGCGACGTCCTGGTGATCGACGAGGCGCACTATTTGAAGGCGCTGGACTCGAAGCGGACGAAGACGATATACAGCTGGAAGCAGCCGCTGAAAGGTCTGGCGGCCGGTCCCGCCTACGTCTGGGCTCTCACCGGCACACCGGCACCCAATCATCTGGGCGAGTGGTACACCCACCTCCGTACCCTCCGGCCCGACCTGATCCCATGGGGCGGCCAACCGATGCCCTATATGGAGTTCCTCCGCCGGTACACCCGCTGGCGGGCTGGGGCGTACGCGATCCAGGTGCTCGGGGTCAACCCGTCGACCCGCGCGGAGTTCCAGGCCATGATCAACCAGCTGGCGTTTCGCCGGGAGTTGGAGACGGTGCTGCCGGATCTGCCGCCGATCACCTGGGGCACGATCAACGTCGAGCGGGAGCGGGTGTCGGAGGAGCTGCGCCGACTGGAGCAGGATCCGGCCGTGCAGTCGATCCTGGCCGAGTACGAGCTCACGGGTGCGTTCCACGACCCCGGTGTCCACCTCGCCACCCTCCGCCGCCTCATCGGAGAAGCGAAGGCCGCCGGTGTTATCGAGCTGGTCAAGGACGAGCTCGCCAACGGGCACTATGACAAGGTCGTCCTGTGGGCCGCGCACACGTCGGTGATCCGGCAGGTCGAACGGGCGTTCCACGGTGCGGTCCTGACCATCGACGGCTCGACGCCGCAGACCGCTCGCGCCGAGATCGTCGACCGTTTCCAGACCGATCCCGAGGTCAAGGTCTTCGTCGGCCAGATCCGCGCCGCCGGTACAGCGATCACGCTGACGGCCGCGCACAACACGGTTTTTCTTGAGTCGTCGTGGGTTCCCGACGACGACTTGCAGGCGGCGAAGCGCTGCCACCGGTACGGCCAGACCCGGCCAGTACTCGCCAGACAATCAGTCCTCACCGGCTCAGTAGATGAGCTGGTGATGCGGCTGCACCAGAGGAAACTCGCAAACCAGATTCTGCCTACAGGAGCTCATCAGTGATCGAAGAAAACGCTTTCCGCCTGCACTTCGCCGCCCCCGGTTTCGACATCCAGGTCGCGGCCGCGCAGGTCGCCAACCTCGCCCCCTTCCTCGCCATCATCTCCAAATCCGTCCTCGGCCCGACGCCCTCGCCGGAACTGACGGGCGAGGATGCGACGCTGACGCCGGCCGCACCCGAGCCCGCCCCGGCCCCCGCCGCCCCCGCGCCGGAGAAGCCGAAGCGGCCGCGCAACCGGGCCGAGCAGGCTCCCGAGATCCCGCCGCCCCCGGCCGCGCCGCAGAAGCAGTACGAGCCGGAACCGGAGCCCGAAGCCCCCGCCGCCCCCGCGCCCATCGCCGCGCCGCCGGCCGCCCCCGCCCCGGCCCTCGACCGGACTGAGGTGGCGAACATGTTCTTGGAGTACAGCACGAAGGTCGGTATGGAGAACGCCAAGAAACTCTTGGCGACTTTTAACGCGCCGAAATTCCGTGACATTTTGGACGCCCAGCTTCCCGAGTTCCAGCAGCGGTTGCAGGCCGCGATGGAGATGGTCGGTTAATGGCCGCCCTGGGCCATACGGGGAGGCTCCACTGCGAGCTCTCCCCCTCCTCCGCCTACCGCTGGACGGCCTGCCCTGGGTCCGTCCAGCTGGTGCGGAAGGTGCCGAAACCGAAGTCCTCCGCCTACGCGGACGAGGGCACGGCCGCGCACGAATTCGCGGAGTCGTTTCTCGGTGCCGGTGCACTCGACACCAACCCGGTCGACTACGTCGGCGGTGAGCTCCACACCCCCTCCGGCCAGAAGATCACCATCGACCAGGAGTTCGCCGAGGCTGTCCAGGTTTACGTCGATTACTGCCGGAATCTGGCGACGGTCGCGAGCTGGGACGCCGTCGAGCGGCCCATCACCCTGGAGCCCCTCGACCCGCCGGCACCGATGTTCGGCACGGCCGACTTCGTCGCCGTCGTCGGCACGACGTTGCACGTCGTCGACCTGAAGTTCGGTCGTGGCGTCCTCGTCGAGGCCGTCGGCAACCTCCAGGCCCTCTACTACGCGCTGGGTGCGTTCCTGTCCCTCGACCCGGACCGGGCGAAGCCGTTGCGCGAAGTCACCATCACCATCGTCCAGCCCCGCGCAGAGCACCGCGACGGGCACGTCCGCAGCTGGACGCTGCCGGTCGAGGATCTGCTGGATCAGGCTATCGGCCTGTTCGACGCCGCCAAGCGGGCGCTCTCTCCGGCCGCCCCGCTGGTGGTCGGCAAACACTGCCGGTTCTGCGCGGCGCAGGGGGTCTGCACCGAGGCCTCGCGCACCGCTCTGGAGGTCGCCCGCAACGAGTTCGGCGTCATCGACACGATCACCCCGCCGGCCCCGCAGTCGCTCTCCCTGGAGCAGATCGCGGAGCTGATGGGCAAGTTCGACGACGTCGAGAAGTGGATGTCCGCTGTCCGCGCCTACGCCCAGGAAGCCGCCGAGCGTGGGGAGAAGATCCCCGGCTGGAAGCTGGTCGAGCGGCGGGCGAACCGGAAGTGGTCGTCCGAGGCGGAGCTCAAGTCCTGGGGCGAGCAGGCCGGTGTCTGCGTCTACTCGGACCCCGAAGTCATGTCCCCGGCCCAGCTTGAGAAGTCGCTGGGCAAAGGCAACAAACATCTCTTTCCGGCCGATCTGGTCGTGAAGCAGTCGTCCGGTCTTTCGCTGGCCCCCGAATGGGATAAACGGCCGGCGGTCAACGCAGTGCCCGCAGCCGCCGAATTTACGGCAATTGGAGAATAACGTGAATCCGAATAACGCCCCGTGGAATACCCCGTCTGCCGCCCCCGCGCCCGCCGCGCAGGAGGTGCAGACCCGCAACCTGATCACCCCATACGCCCGCCTCAGCTACCCGGCGCTGCTGGAGCCGAAGACGAAGCCCAATTCGACCGAATTGGCATACAGCTGCTCCCTCGTGTTCCCGAAGGGCACCGACCTGTCGAAGCTGTATGCGGCTGCCCACGCCGCCGGCATCGCCAAGTTCGGGGAGGCCAAATACCAGCAGATGGTCAAGATGGGCAAAATTCGCCTCCCGTTCCGCACCGATGGCGACGAGAAAGGATACCCGGAGGGGTCGGTCTACCTCAACGCTTCCTCGAAGACCCGCCCGCAGATCGTCGATCAGCGCCTCCAGCCCGTCGTCACCGACGACGAGCAGGGCATCTACGCGGGCTGCTGGGTCCGCGCGTCGATCAATTTCTACGGCTATGACACCCAGGGCAACCGTGGCGTCGGGGTCGGGTTGAACAACGTCCAGAAGGTCCGCGACGACAGCCGCTTCGATGGCCGCCGCGCCGCCGCGCAGGAGTTCTCCGCTATCGACGACGAGGCGATGGCCGACGCGCAGTCGCTGCTGTAGAGGCGAGGATGGCGGAGCTCTACTTGGGGTTCGAGACGAAGCACACTTGCCCCGACTGCTCGGCGCAGTTCGTCAACGAGGCGCGGCCGGTTCCCGGCCGCCCCTTCCGCTGCCCCAAGTGTGCAAAGGCGTGGGCACAGCAGCGTGTGGCGAAAAACAATGCGAAGCGAAAACTACGAAAGGAGCAGAATGCAGGTCAATATCGACTTTGAAACACGTTCCGCCGCCGACCTACGCAAGGTCGGCCTCTACCGCTACGCGGAGCACCCGACGACGCAGGTGTCCTGCCTCGCGTACAGCATCGACGGCGGGGATGTCCAGGGCTGGAGGATCGGGCAGCCGATGCCGGCGGAGCTGCTGGCCGCCGCGCGACATGCCGAGTTCCACGCCTGGAACGCGCAGTTCGAGCGGGTGATCTGGCGAGAGGTGCTGCTCCGGCAGTGGAAGCTGGAGATCGACGAGGTGCCGCCCCTCCGCCGCTGGCACTGCTCCATGGCGCTGGGTGGCCTCCATGGCCTCCCGCTCCAGTTGGAGAAGGCGGCCGAGGCCGTCGGCCTCGCCCAGGGGAAAGACGTCGCCGGCGGGGCCCTGATGATGAGGATGTGCCGGCCGCGCGGGTACGACTCGACGGGCTGGCCCGTGTGGTGGGACGACGATGAGCGGATGGAGCGCCTGCTCGCGTATTGCAGACAGGACGTGCGCGTGGAGATGGAGATCGCCGCGAAGCTGACATTGATGCCGGCGGGCGAGCGACTGCTCTACATGCTCGACCAGACGATCAACGAGCGCGGCGTCGAGCTCGACATCAACCTCCTCCTCGCCTCTCTGTCGATGGCGAAGAAAGCCACGGCTGCCGCCGACGCCGAGCTCGACCGGATCACCTCCGGCGCAGTGGCTGGCGTCTCGAAAGTCTCCGCACTGACCCGCTGGATCCGCCAGCAGGGCGTCGAGGTCGAGAGCCTCGCCAAGAGGTCCGTGGAGGCCCTCCAGGCGGGCGAGATACCGGACGAGGTGTCCCAGGCACTCATGGTGCGCCAGGAGGCCGCCAAGAGCAGCGTGGCAAAACTTGAGACGATGCTGGCGTATCGCGGCGCGGGCGGCCGGATGCGTGGTCTGCTCCAGTACGCTGGAGCCGCCACCGGCCGCTGGGCCGGACGTGGCCCGCAGCCCCATAACTTTCCGCGCGGCACTGTGCCGAATGCGGAGACGTGGATCCCGTCGGTCCTGCTGGGCGACCTAGACCTGATCGACCAGTTCCATCCGGTCCTCGACGTCATCTCGTCCCTGCTGCGGGCGCACATAGTGCCGGGGCAGGGCAAGCGGTTCGTCGCCGGAGATTTCGCCGCCATCGAAGCGCGGGTGCTTGCGTGGCTGGCTGGGCAGGCGGATCTGCTGGAGCTGTTCAGAACCGGCGGCGACGTGTACAAGGCCATGGCGTCCAGGATCTACGTCGTGCCGACGAGCGAGGTCACGAAGACCCAGCGGCAGATGGGCAAGACGGCGATCCTGGGTCTGGGGTTCCAGATGGGTCCGGCGAAGTTCATCGAGTCCTGCCTCGCCATGGCCGGCGTCGCAATCGAGGAAGACTTCTCTCGCACGGTCGTCGCCGCATACCGGCAGGCGAACAAGAAGATCGTGGCGCTCTGGTACGCCCTCGACGACGCGGCCGTCATGGCCGTCGCGACGGGCGAGGCGCAAGTTGTGCCCGGCACCGACGGGAAGTTGCTGTTCGATACGGAGGGCGGCTGGTTGCGCCTCCGGCTGCCGAGCGGCCGGTTTCTGTTCTACGCGAATCCCCGTCTGGTCGAGGTCGAGACGCCCTGGGGCGACAAGCGGAGCGTCGTCGCTGTCGACCACTGGGATGGGATCGCGCGGAAGTGGCGGGCGCGGAAAATGTATGGCGGGCTGTGGACGGAAAACGCTGTCCAGGCGACGGCCCGCGATCTGCTGGCACAGGCGATGCTGCGCCTGGAGAAGGCCGGGTACGAGGTAGTCCTGACCGTCCACGACGAAGTGGTCGCGGAGGTCGATCTTGAGGAGGGTTCGGTGGAAGAGTTCGAGAGCTTGATGTGTGAGGTGCCTGAGTGGGCGGAGGGCTGCCCGGTGTCGGTCGAGGGCTGGGAAGGCCCGAGGTATCGGAAATGACAGCACAACAGTGGGCCGATCTCGGCTATACCGATCTCATTCCTGTGACCCCGCCCGGGGCGCAGCTCCGGCCCGGGAGTCGGCTGTCCCCGGCGGTGTGCGGCAAGGCACCCGGGCTCCGTCGCGCCGACGGTTGGACGGGCTGCCCCGATTGGGCGACCCGCGAGTTCCGGCCGGAGGTGATCGACAGCTACGGGGGGAACGTCGGTTTGCGGACCCGCCAGTATCCGGTCATCGACATCGACACCCGTGACCCGCGCATGGCCGAGGTCGTCGAGCAGGTGCTGCTGGAGGTCATCGGATCCCTGCCCCCGCGCCGGATCGGGGAGGAGCCGAAGCGGTCGTTCCTCTTCCGGCTGAAGGGTGAGCCGCTGTCGAAGATCCAGCTGCGTTTTGAGGTCGGCGAGCAGGCGCAGCTCGTCGAGCTCCTGGGCGACGGCCAGCAGATGGTTGTCGAGGGGATCCACCCCCGCACGGGGAATCCCTTCCGCTGGCCGTCGCCGCCCCCGCCGGCGGCTGATCTGCCGGAGCTGGACCTGGAGACGGCCCTGCGGTTTTTCGCGACGCTGGAGGAGCGCCTCGACTTCTTCGGGATCTCCGTCTCCCGCGCCGGCGACGGCCGCCACGGTGACCGGCCGGTGCCGGATCAGACCAGCTTGAAGGGTGACCTGGAGCGGATCCGCGCGGTGATGGCGGCGCTGCCCAACACCCCTGAAACATTCCCCACCCGCGACTCCTACCTGCGCGTCGGATACGCCCTCAAAGCCGCCCTCGTCGACTACCCGGAGGAAGCGTACCAGCTCTGGTGGACGTGGGCGAACATGTGGCCGTCGGCCGTGCCGGAGCACATCGAGGGGGACTGGGAGCGCATGCGTCCACCGTTCGCCCTCGGCGCATCTTACCTGTACGAGCTCGGCCGGGAGCATGCCGGGATCCAGGATGCGCACCTGGAATTCGAGCCGATCCCCGACGACGTCGAGGTTCCGGAGGAGATCGCGGAAGCTCCTCGGTTCAGCGACATCTGGGCAGGGGCGCAGTTCGTCGCAGCACATGGGCAGGAGATTCGGTTCGATGCGGCGGCGGAGCGGTGGTACAGCTGGAACGGCAGCTTGTGGGTGCCGGGGCCGGGGCCCATCCGAGAGCGGGCGAAGCAGATGGCCGTGGACATCGCCATGTCCGCTCGGTGGAACCTCCCGGCGGCTCGGCGTCTGAAGCACACGTCGGCCGGCGCGGTGACGGGGATGATCTCGATGGCCCAGTCCGACCCGCGCATCTCGATCACCAGCGACCAGTGGGACGCCGACCCCAACCTGCTCAACACGCCCGCCGGCGTCGTCGACCTCCGCACGGGCGCGATATTGCCGGCCGAGGCGCACCGGCTGATGACCAGGATGACTTCCGTCGCGCCGGTCTTCGAGCCCTGCCCTGTCTGGGCGAAGTTCGTCTCCGACTGCGCCGGCGGCGACGAGGAGTTGGTCGCCTACTACAAACGCTTCGCCGGCTACTGCCTCACCGGCCTCACCATTGAGCAGGTGTTCGGTTTCCTGTTCGGCCCCGGCGGCAACGGCAAGGGTACGTTCGCCAACACTCTTAAGAAGATCCTGGGGTCGTACGCGGAGGCTGCCTCGATGAACCTGTTCTTGGCGAAGGACCGGCAGGAGCACCCGACGTCGCTGGCCGCCCTCTGCGGGTCGCGGCTGGTGCTGGCGCAGGAGCTGCGGGCGGGGCAGGCGTGGGATGAGCAAATCTTGAAGAGCCTGACCGGCGGGGATTACGTCAAAGCTCGTTTCCTGTTCCAGGACGAGTTCACATATCTGCCGGGGTTTAAGGTGTTGTTCAGCGGCAACCACCTCCCCCGCATCGGCACCGTCGATCCGGCCATGCAAAGGCGCACCCAGATCTGGCCGTTCCACCACCGGCCGGCTGTCGTCGACCAGCACCTGGGCGAGAAGCTGGCCGAGGAGTACGGGGCCATCCTCGCGTGGATGATCGAGGGGGCCATCGAGTGGTACAGGGTTGGCCTCCAGCCACCGGCAGCGGTGCTGGCGGAGACGGAGCAGTACCTCGACGGTGAGGACGCCACGGCCGACTGGCTGGCGGAGCAGTGCGAGGACGGCGACTACCAGACGTCCGCGACCGACCTGTATAGCGGCTATCGAACGTGGTGCGAAAAGAAGAAACTCAATCCGCTGACCCAGGTGGCGTTCGGGAAGGTGCTGTCCGAGAAGGGCTACGGTGCGCGGCGGGGGGCCAACGGAGTGCGTTTCCGCACTGGCCTCCGGCTGCGGTCGGAATTTACGGAGGTACAGGGATGATGCGGAAACCGAAAGTCACCTTGCGCGCCCGCCGCACAGCGAAGGGGAGGGTCACCGGGTGGACAGTGTGGGTGATGTATCCAGAGTTCGACCGGATCATCTACCACACCTTCCCGACATGGCTGGAGGCGATGAACGAGGTCGACATCATCCACTGGCTGTACCAGCGTCGTCTGGCCCCGCTCTGGGCGATGAAGGTGATCTTCAGATGAGCCTCGCCCACGAGATCGCCCAGATGTTAGATGCTTGGGGGATGCGATTCCAAGACCCAACCCTCCAGAAAACCACCGGCCGGAACCCTCGCTGGTACATCCGGCCCGTCATCCCCCAGGTCACCCGCGACGGCCTCGTCCGGGTCCAGAAACGTATCGTCCTCGGTACCTGCGCCGAGATGACGAAGAAAGACGCCCTCCGCGCGAAGCAGCGGGTGATGGCGGAGATCAACGGCGGCGCGGCCGTAATCCAGGGCCAGCTGCGGCTGGCCGATCTAGTCGCAGCCTACCGGGAGGGCCGGCTGCCTCTGCTGGCGGCGTCGACCCGCGCCAAGGTCGAAAGCCACTTGCGCCGGATCAAGCTGCTGGAGAACGAGACGCTGGCGGAGCTCACCCCTCCCCGCCTCCAGGCGTGGCTGCTGGCCCTCGACGTCGCGCCGGCGACCCGCGTCGACGTCCGCAACATCCTCTCCTCGATCTACGAGCAGGCGCGGCGCTGGCGGCTCTGGACCGAGCCCAACCCGCTGGCCGACGTTGAGCTCGGCCGCATCGTCCCGGCCCGGGAGAAGTCGATTCCGACCGAGGAGGAGCTGCGCCGGCTGCGGGCGGCGCTCGACTGCTGCCCCGCCGTCGTCGAGGGCGTCACCGGCCGCGACGTGCGGCTGATGGTCGACGTCGCCGTCGCCACCGGCTGGCGGATCTCTGAGATCCTGGCCCTCCGGCGCGACGCGATTGATGGCCCCTACCTCGTGATGCGCCGGCGCTGGCATCGGGGCGATCTGGCCGAGGTCGCCAAGACGGCCGCCGGGATCCGCCGCAACTATGTGGGCGAGGAGCTGGCGGCCGAGCTGGCGGCCCGTCCCGGGGAGTTCGTGTTCGCCGGGGCCGCCGGGACGCCGCCCGACGACCGGAACCTCCAGCAGCACATCCTGCGCCCCTCCGCCAAACTGGCCGGCTGCTACCGGCAGGGCTTCGGCTTCCACTCCTTCCGCCGGCTCAATGTGTCGTGGCGGGCGGAGGCCGGGGCGCACCCATTCGAGATTGCGCGGGCCGCCGGCCACACCCGCGTCGACATGAGTCTGCACTACACCCTCACCGACGGCGGCCGGGAAGCGGCCGTGGTCGAGAAGATCAAGGAGCGAATTCAGTGAGACAATCCAAACCCCGGCGGAACGATTCCCGCCCGATCATCGACATGGTCGTCGAGGATCTGCACCGACGCGCAGACGCCGGCGAGGTCAAGTACGAGACGCGGCTCCAGGCCTTCAACGGCCGGGATCCCCTGGTCGACCTGTACGAGGAGCTCCAGGACGCCACCCTCTACGTCCGCCAGGAGATCGAGGAGCGGCGAGAGGCGGCCGTCCAGTCCGGGGCGCGATACCGGCCCAGCCAGATCCTCCGCTGCCCCCTGTGCCACGATCCTCGGCCGCCCGCGTACATCGGTCAGGATGTTCACGTCTGCGAGTGCTGCGGAGCCAAGTTCACCGTCGTCCCGTCCGACATCCGGGTCCGGTTTGCCCCGCAGGTTTTGTCCCCGAGGTAGTCCGATTTAGCCCACCTGTTTTTCCCGTTCCTCGTAAGTTGTTGATTTTATGGTGGGCCTGACAGAACTCGAATCTGTGACCTCTACCGTGTCAAGGTAACGAGGGGCCGCTTCCGGCAGGGGTCGGTGTTGAAAACAAAGGGCTATCCGGGTGTCGCCGGATAGCCCGATTTAGCCAAACTAGTCCGATCTAGACACGCAACCGAGGGGCGTCCGGGTGCGTCAAAATAAACTCAGGAGTGGAACATGGCAAACAAATTGCCGCCTGAGGTTCTGGATTTCTTTCGGGCGCATGGGGCCGCTGGTGGCAAGATCGGCGGCAGCCTAGGAGGGAAGACCTCGGCGGAACGGATGACGCCGGAGCAGCGACGCGAGCGGGCCAGGAAGGCGGGCCGTGCCGCTGCGGCTGCCAGGAAGGCCGCTCGGGAAGCGGCGGCCGCAAAAGAGGCGGAGGAGTGGAACATGAGCCATAAAGGATCGAAAAGCACGAAGCCGCACCCAGCCTCCGGCTATGATGAATGGGGCGAGCCGACCAAGGAGTTCATGCTCAATACTGTGGAGGGGTATGTTCCGGCGGAGTTTGAGACGGATCCGCTGCGGCAGAAGCTCCTAGCAGCCCGACGGTCGGCGCAGACCAATAGAGCCCCTCGCGCCAGTCGTAAGGCTTCCGCTTCCCCGTCCCGAAAAAGCCGGCAGAAGAGTGGACCTTCTTCGCCTGCGCCATGTCCTCAAGACTGAGAGCGGGCAGCTTGTGCAGCCCCGGGTACATGACCTCATGCGGCTCCAGGCTCGCGCGGATCCGATCCCACAGCCGCCACTGCTCACCGAATAGGCTGAGGCCATGATCCTTCGCCCGCTCCGCGTTCGTGTCGAGCATCTTTTGGTAGATTGGCCCAACCGTCTGGAAAGTATCTCCTCCCCGATAGGGGAGGTCTTGCAGGTGTTCAGGTACGCGTGGGTTCAGTAGGCCTCCCTTCACTTCCCATTTCCCTCCGGCGGCGGGGGTATTGACTTGCGTCTCGATTTGCTCCAGCTTGAAATCCTCTGGCACGTCCTCAAACTTCTTGGCTTTCTTTTTGGGGCCGGTGCGGTTGTATGCGGCGACTGTGCCCTTGCGGAACCTCGGGCCGAGATCCGGGTCGTCGAGGAGATCCGGCAGGAACTTACGCGCCATGTGCCTGTCGATAGCGGAGATGTTCGCATCTGCGGGAGCCTGCCAGACAGACGCGAAAGACCCGGTCTTGGCAGACAAGCCCCGGAGTTGGTTGCTCATCCGCTCGACAAACTGAAGCCACGTCTGGTTGGGCCTCTTGATGAAGGCTTCCGGGTTCTCTTGGACTTTGGCGGCGAGCTCGGAGACGTTGGTGTTGTCCACGGAACTCCGCACTCCCAGCCCGCCTTTACTGGCAGCGCCGATCTGATAGTCAGCGGACATCTGCTCTTCGGCCTGCCTGCGGCCTGCGCGGTCCAGCTTTTTACCTTTGGTGTAGCCCGCGAGCTTCTCAATGTCGTCTTCGGTACGGGCCCGCATCCTCGCAGTCAGGAACATGTTTTGGCCGAGGGGCGTGTTAGGGCTTTGCATCCCAAACATCGTGCGGTTCAGCACCTCAAACTTGTCCAGGTTTTTCGGCGTTGTCGCCTCCAGCATCCGTTTCTGGATTTGCGCCTGGAACTCGGCACTCATCATGTTCGGGTCGTACGCTTGGGCTTTCAGCTGGTGTAGGTCGGTATAAGAAAACGGCTGCTCTAGTCCACCCGGGATTAGGTACTCCCGGCCGGTGACGGGGTCTTTCACAGGCAGCATGGGGGAGGGTCGCAGGTTCACCCCGACCCGTTCACCGAGCGCAGTTAACTCCGCATCGGACATCTGGGACGGGGGTTTAGTCAGCAGCGCCTTCCCCGCCGTCGCTTCCTTCGCGGCGGCCTTCCCGGCCTTCCGCAGCGCCCGGGAGCCCAACAGCAGCCCGCCGGCCGCCAGCCCGTACTCCGGCTTGGCCCCGACCGCTTCCGCGCCGCTCATGAGCAGCCCGACCGGGTCGACGCCGGCAGCGGCGGCCGCCTCACCGACGAGATACTGCGGGATCCCGCCGGCGATGTCGAGGCCGGTGGCGAGAGTGCCAAGCCCCATCGTGTCGAAGTTGCGCTCCCGGCGGGTGGCTTCCCGGTCCTCCAGGAACTGGCGGGTCTGCGCCGCCTGCGCCTGCTTCGGGTCCATCCGCATCCACGGCTGCCCCGCCGAGAATGCACTCTTCTTCGGAAAACTGATCCGCTTATCGGCCATCACCTACCTCCGCGTCATCGAAATCCGTCGGCCCCGCCGCCGGCCCCATCTTGTCCCGCAGCTGCCGCAGGCTGGTCACCAGAACTTTCGGTAACGGGATGCCCAACCGGTGCAGGTTCTCGCAGATTGACCACGCCTCGTTGACCACCAGCCACGCCGCAAGCAGCCCGCTAAAACTAAGCTGCGCTGCGACCCAGGCGTACTGTTCCGGCACGGCTGCCGTGAGGTGTAAGGATCTCTCGATCCACGCGAGCAGGAGGACGACCAGGATCTGGACGCCCTTCCGCATCGCTCCCCACCACCCCGTGTTCGAGTCGATCTCGCCCCGGTATCCGGCGGCGGCGAGCCCGGTCAGCCAGTCGACGCCGGCCATGACGAGCAAAACGATTTGAATCATCGGTAGCGCAAGCACCCAAGCCAAAGCAGTCGCCATGGCAGCTTTCAGTGTCGTGGTCGGCGGATGTGACATCGTCTTCCCTCAGCTGTTCTTCGGCAGGATCCCGAAAGCGTTGAGGCACTTCACGACGCCTTCGTTGATCGACTCCAGGCCCTGCTGGAAGAGAGCCTCATCCATGAGCTCTTTCCCCGTCGCTTCTTCCACAGCCGCGATCACCGGACCCGCAGACACCGCAACCACTTCCGACGCCCAGGCCGCCTTCGCGCCGCCCGATCCCGTCTTCGGGAACTTCGCCTCGGCCGCCAGGATGGCGGATAGCGAGGTGTGGACGAGAGGGGCGAAGGCGGGCGCGAAGCCCGCCACCGCACCCACCGCGATCTGTTGCACCAGGGGGTTTTTGAACACCTTCCCGACGAACTTGAAAGGGTTAGGCATTAAGCCTCCCGCTTCCAGTACCCGCCGAAAGGCGTGGGCTGATGCCAGACGTAGACATCGCCGGCCGGGGAGGTCCAGCGGTCGTTGATACGCGGGCTGGACGCCGCCGACGACAGGTAGTACTGGTCAGCCGTGCCCGGGATCAGGCCGCCCACCGGCCCGCCGATAGCGCCGATGTCGGTGCCGAATTTCGCGAGAAACGCATCGGGCGCGACGGTCGACACCGGCTCCGACGTCGTCTCGAATTCGAGCGAGAACTTCGGCTCGAAGGCCACGACGGCCCGCACCTTCGGCGGGGCGACGGGGGCCTTATCGCCCTTCTTCGCCTTGCCGCTGTTCTGGTTCTCGGCCCAATTCCGGCAGGCCTGGACGTAGTCCTCCTCGGCCCGCTTGTTCGCTTGGTCAGCCATCGCAGCGCCCTGCGCCGCGAACGACTGCCGGATCTGTTCATCAAACATCGCTACCTCCAGTGATCTGATCCATCCGCCCGTCCCACGCCGTCGGTTTGCCGGCGGCGTCGTACGCCCACAGAGCGCGTCGAACACCGGCCGGGAGGGCGCGAGTGTCGACGTGGATGAAGTTGCCGTCGAGCGAAACCCCGACCCCGGTGAACTCGGGGAAGTGCTGAAGGGCTCGCCAAATCTCAGGGAGGGGCGGGCCGGAAATATCCGCCGCGATCCCCTCGGTGTGACGGCCGGGGGCGGGCTTTGCCGCCTCGACCGGATGCTGCTTACAGCGGTAGCCGCTGTTGATTTTGATCGGCTGTCCCAGGTAGTCGCGCAGGCGCTGGAGCTGCTCGACGAACGACGTGCGGATCCCGGCGGTGCCGCAGTGCTTGCAGGTGAACTCATCCGCTGTGAAGTTTCTGGTGACCAATGTTTTACGCATAATACTCCGCATCACCGGCCGGTAAGCCGGTCGGTAAGCAGTCCCGATACGACCCCGGCTGGGGCCGCGCTTCGGATGGGCTGCTCCGCCTGCCGCTGGAGCATCTGCCGCGCCCGGACCAGCTTCTCCAGGGCGTTGCGCGGGTCGCCAAACAGGACGGGGAGGGCAGCCTCGGCGTTGGCCCCGAGGTTCCCCCGGCTGCGGTTCATGAGCCGTCCGGCGACGCCCATATAGTTGCCGGCGGCGAGCTGCGGGATCATCGTCAGCATCTCGTCGTCGGCCAGATCCGCGAGTCCGACCGTCTGCTGTGCCGTCGTCGAATTGCCGCGCGTGGCATCGAGGGTCGTCCGCATCCGCTTCTCGGCCGTGAGTCGGTTGGCGAAGTCTTTGAAAGCGTCGCGTGAGGGGAACAGGGACTCAAGAATCTGCCTCTTTTCCCTTACCGCGAACACTCTCCGCACGATGTCAGAACCGTCGGGGCTGTTACCGATGGCCTGCTTGAGGCTGTCGACAGCACCGATCAGGTAGTGCTCCCGCTCGGCCGGCGAGGACAACTGCGCGAGCGCCGCACGAATGTCGACCGGGTTCTTTCGTGCGAACTCCTGGCCCATCTCGATGGCCTCCAGCATTCGCGTGTCGCCGGCGTACACCGCACGGGCCTTCGCGTAGTCCGGGTAGAGCTGATCGAGGCGGCTGAGGAACTCCTGGCGGCGCGTCTCCAACGCCCGCAGCATTCCCCTGCCGATGGTGCCGGTGCGCTTGCCGCTGTAGAGGATGTCGTCCAGCCCCCGCTTGACGTAGTCGAGCACCTGGAGCGTCGGCACTCGCACGGTGCGCCCCTGTGTATCACGGACAGCCGGGATGTTGACGCCCTCGACGGCCGCCAGTTTGTATCCGGCCCGCACGGCCTGCTGGAACTCAGGCAGCCGGAGCATGCCGAGGATGATCGGGTCGTCGACGGGGCGAGCGCCGGCGGTGTAGGCGCGTTCGTAGAGGGGCGCGGCGGCAGCCGCCCTCTGCTGCATCAGGGCCGTCGCCACCTGCTGCGCGTCGCCACGCAAGCCGGTCGTGGCGACGAGGTCGTTGGTGATCCGTGCGCCGGCCTCGTCGGCGCGGGTGGCGAGCTGCTCGACGACGTCGGCCGTGCCGGCGGGGCCGGCGTTGATGACGTCCCGGCCGAGGCGCAGCGTAGACGTACGGCCGGCGTCGGCCATGACGGCCGGCTTCCCGCCGACGGCGAGCTCGTCGGCCCGCATCGCCGCCTGGAGCGGGGACAGCCCGTCTTTCTCCAGGGCTTGCGCGACCTTCTCCACGCCGCGATTTCCTCCCGGCGGCTGTACCCCCGGCAGCTTCCCGATCCATTGCCCCAGGGCCGAATCCGCGAAGGCATCGGCCGTTCGCTGCGCGACTGCCTTCCCGACGCGGGTAGCAGGCGGGATGACCACACCGACCGCACCACCGGACGCACCACCGAAGAGCCCGCCCTTGATTGCGCCGACCCCACGCTCGACCGGCCCGCCCTCGGCGGCACCGGCACCGGACAGTGCGCCCGCCTTCGCGCCCGCCTTTACAGCGTTCCAGGCCGTCTGCGACAGCTTCGCGCCTCTGGCGGCGTTGAGCCCCGGGATGAGCATTGTCGGCAGGGAGCCGACGACGTTTGAAGCCAGGGATGCCAGCGGGTGGTCACTCTCCGCCTGTTTCAGATCCGCCCGATGCTGCGCGACACGTCGATCATAGTTACGCCCGATGTTAGTGTCTCCCCGCATGAGATCCCCCGTCGCTCCGAGAGCGGCGGCGGCTTCGTCCGCGAAGCCAAACGTCAGTCCCTGGGCGAAGGTGTCCCGCAGGTTCTCGTAAGTGATCGGCTTCATCTTCTGCGGGGCGGGGGACGCCGGCTTCGCCTGCGGGGCGTCCTCCGTCTCGATGATGTAGCTCTTCCCGTCGTCGGTGGTGATCTTGTACTTGCCCATGTTCCTCCTCCTACGGGATCGGGGTGACCGACACAATCCGGCCGCCCTGGAACTGCTGCCCCACTTGCGGGACGCCTCCCGACGCCGTCGGCGGGGCCGCTGGGGGCTGCGTTCCTCGGCCGGGAGCGATACCCAGCTCGACCATCTTCGCCTCCTCCTTCAGCCGTCTCAGGCCGTCCACCGCTGCGGGCGACCCGCCGGAAACCATATCCGCCCAACGGACGATCTGACCCATGAAACGGGACTCTTCGTCTTTGTTGATCGCACCGCCCGAGCGCAGACGGCCGACTTTGTCGGCGACGCTTTCGACGAGGCGTACAAGGGCAGGGCTCGTCCCGGTCTTGACTGCCAAGATTGCGGACCTCCCGCCCTCCTCGAAGGCCTGGATGAGCGCGTCGATCTCCGGCTGCATCGAGGTGGCGATGGACAGCACCTTCGACGCCTCTCCCGACAACGGTCGGCCCATCCCCGCAGTTTTCGCCTCGCGTTCTTCCCGCGCAGCGTTGGTGCCGGCGTTGCGGGCGGCAGCGTTAGCCGACGTCACCTGGGCCTGGGTCGCCTGCTGCCGAAGCAGGAACTCCTTGTCGAACTCCCACCTGCGCCAGTCCAGGTTGTCCCGCCCGAGCTTATTGGCTGCCTGCTCTCCCGGTGTCATGTCCTTTGAGAACGTCGTGGCCTGCGGTTTGTTCTTGTCGACAAGCTGCACCGCCCCGCCCGTATCGACGGACATGTAGTTGGGCACCGGGCTGTATCCCTCGACCGACTTGATCGACCCGTCGGACATCGGCTGGACGAGGACCGGGGTGCCGCCGCGCATAACCGTCTGCGGCGAGCCGACAGGCTTCGGCATCATCTCCGCCGCCCGCTGCCGCAGGTTCTGAGCCTCGACGAAGTACGCCTTCGCGTTGTCCAGTTGTCCCACTCTCATCGACATCTGCGCCGCCTGCTCGTACCGTTGGGCTTTGCTGAACAGGTACTCGGGCGTCGGAATGCCGGCGGAGCCGGGGTCTTGCCCAAGCATGCCCTGTGCGGCCGCTGCGGCCTCCTGGGCCCTGCGCTGCTGCATGATCTGCTGCTTCGCCGCCCAGCCCTGGAGCATCGACTCCTGGCCGCCGCGCAGACCTTCAGCGAGCGGCTTCTGCCCGGCGAGGCTCTGGCCGATAGCCATGATCGCGTTCGCCCTCGCACGACGGCGGGCGTCGGGGTTGAAGTCACTGCCCATGATCTGCGGCAGGTCGCCGGCGGCGTTGCGGTCGAAGTTTCGACCGGCCGCCAGCAGCCCCTGCTTGATTGCCGAAAACGGATTCATCAATACCTCCCCATCAGCCCGCCCGTGAGGCGGAACGGCTGCTGCGCCGGCATGCCCTGCGTCACATCAACACCCCCCGCGAGACTCGCGCCTACTGAGTCGAGTCGCCCTGCGGCTTTGCCCAGACGTTTCTGCCAGCCCGGTTTTTTCTTCCGCATGCCCTGGACCGGGTCGTACTCGTAGCCATCCGCCGCGCCGACCGCACCATACTGCGGGTTCATAGGGTCCATCGTTTCGTAGGGGTTAACGTCCGCCCCCATCATGCCGGGGCCGACTGCGCCGACCGCTTCGGCTGTCATGGTCGGGGCCGGCGACTTGCGGCCGATACCGAGGTTCTGTAGGAAGCCAAACATCAGCGGGATCCTCCGCGCAGGTAGTTGAGCAGACCGGCCGTCGGCGAGCCCGTGGGCGACGACGGCGGCACGTTCAGCAGCCCCTGCGGCGGCCGCACGAACCCAGGGAGGCCGGTGCCGCCCGGGGCGAGGTCGACGGGCGCGGGGAAGTCCCAGCTGTACATCGGCGGCACCGTGTAGCTGCCCGGGGTGCGGACGGGCGGCCCAGTGTAGGGCGTCGTCTGCGGGCCGGTCGGCTGCGGCGGAACCGTCGGCGGCGTCCATGTCGGGCCGGGGAGGTTCGGGCGCGGAGGGGTGGTGCCCATGCCGCCCCCGCCACCGGGAGGCAGGGCTCCTCCGCCCCCGCTTGCGCCGCCGGGGCGGCCGGTGCCGTAGAGGTCGACGCCACGGTCGAGCGCCTCCTGCACGGCTACCGGCGGCCGCTGGTCGGAGGCGAGCTCGTCCCGCAGCTGGTTTTGGAACTGCTGCGGCGACGGAGCCCGCAGATACTGCTCATACAACAGCGTCGCGTCGTGCAGGTTGCCGGTGCCGAAGTCGAGGTTGTATTGCGGCACGTTCGTGCTGTACGGGCCGCCGTTGTACTCGACGGCCTGGACGCGATCCGCGCCGAGCATGTTTCCCAACTGTTGCGCCGCGCCCTGGGTCAGCATCGGTCGGCCGCCCCACTGCTGGCCGTCAGGGCCGACGGTGACCATGTTCTGGAAGGTCGGGCTGAATCCCCGGAGATCCCCCGAGGGGAAGGGGCCGGTGACCTGCGCGTCGGGGTTGGTCGGCGGCGGCACGATGGGTGTGTCGCCGGGGGCGGGCGGAGCCTGCTGCTGACGAGGATCTACGTTGAAAGGCATTAGAAGAACATCCCTCCGATTTGCGCCAGCTGGCCGATGGTCTGGAGGCCGCTGGGCGTGTACGTCGACCGGCTGCTACCCGTGCTCGACATCCCGAGATTCGGCAAATTGATGCCGAGCGCACCCGACTGCACCTGGAGCGCCGGCAGCATGTAGTAGCGGGCGTCGTCGAAGGCGGCCTGGGACGCCTGCGCGTTCTCGTTGTAAACTCCCCGCCCGTAGTTGTCGAACTGCTGCAGCGCCTGGGCCGTCTGGAGCGGCATCTGGTACTGCTGGTTGGCGAGGTTCTGATACTGGCTGGCCGTCTGGAGCAGCTGCGAGATCCGGTTCTGATTGGCCGCTTGGTTGGCGAGGTCAGCCTGATGTCGGCTCTGCGCGTTGAACCGCTGCGCGTCGAGAGCGGCCGCTTGGTTCGCCTGCCCCGCCTGCTGGCCGAATTGCGCCGAGGCCATGGCCGCCTGCTGGCTGCGGGCGGCGTTGGCCTCGCTGCCGGCGTTGAGTGCTCCCTGGTTGGCGGCGGCCGTCGCGAAGTCCATCTGCTGGTTGGCCGCCTGCGCTCGGTTGGCGGCGTCCATGTACATCCCGGCCATGTTCAGGTCGGCCGCTTGGTTGGCAGCTCCGGCCCGCTGGGCGTTGTTGATGTCGGTATTGGCGAGGCCGGCGGCGGTGTTGAATCCGGCCGCGCGTTGCTCCGCGATAAGCCTTGCGGCGGCGTCTGCGAAACCCCGGTTGGTTTCCCCCTCAAGCACTGCCTGCCGGCTGCCGCCGAAGGCCCCCTGGCGCACTGCCTGGGCGCTGTTCTGCTGCTGCGTCAGCTGCCGCGCCCGATCAAGATCTTTGAGCCCCTGGCCGATGACGCCGTCGTTATAGGCGTTCGTGTAGGTGCCCATCCCGCTGGCGACGGTGCCGAAGCCGAGGTCGCGGACGTTCTGTCGCGGAGTGACGTAGGGGTTGACGTCGCGGACAGCGTCGCGGTTGATGGTGTCGACGTTCGATGCGGCCGCACCCACCGTCGCGCCCTGCATCTGAAAGGGCTGCGGGTTGTATCCGTACGCTCCGACCTCCAGCGACGGCTGCTGCCGCGCCTGCGCCAAGGTGTCCCAGGCCTGCCCGATGCTGGCACCTGGAGCGCCCTGCGGGATGTCCATCTGGATGCCGTTGGCGAGTTGGTTCAAGACGCTGCCGGCCTGCTGCCCTGCGCCGCCCATCGGCGCGGATCCAGCGCGGGGGCCGGAGTACGGACCCTGCGCGGTGATGAAGTCCCCGACACCTTTAGCTTGATTGAAGTTGCCCAGGTAGGCGTCTTTCAGCTGCGGGTCAATTTCGGTCTTCGTCTGTTCACTCTGCGTCGAGCTGCTTCTGCTCATGCTGCCTCCAGCTTCTTCTCCAGCAGTACGGCTGCCTTCTCATACCCCTCGGGCCCGAGCACCCGCTCCCACCCCGGCCGGCCGGCGATGGTGACACTCTGGCAACCGCACATCCGTGCCCACCCCTCCAGCCAGCGCCGCTGGATCTGGATCTCCTCCATGCGGCCGGCGGCCAAGAAGCAGTGAACGACCTTGCGCTGCGGGAACTGGATGATCTCGGTGACGATCATCGAGTGCGGCGCAGGCCAGAACTGATACCGGCCGTGCTCGATGCCGACCGCGATGTCATCGAACGAGTGGGTGCCGCCAGCGTGGCGGAGCGCCTGCTCGATCAGCCCTCGGTAGTCGTTCACGTCCCAGGTCATATGGCTGTCGTCCCCAGAACCCCGGCGTTGTCGACAGTGATGGCGTACCGGGTGCCGTTCGGGCTGGTCAGGATCACCCGGCCCGCGCCGATCTCGACGTCCCGCCCGCGCTTGTGGTTCTCCGCATCGGTGCGGCGGAGTTCCTCGCGCAGGCGAGCCTGATCTGTCGGTTCGTATCGCGGCGGCGGAGACGGCAGGTTCACCGGGCCCCCAGGGTTCGCACGGCCAGACGGAAGTCGCCCAGCCTCCAGTCATCTCCCTCGACGGCGTCGAAGCGCATCGAGATCTGCCGGCCGGTCACCCGCACACTCGTCGGATTTGCGAGGGTGTAGGGGCCGTCGGTGATCTCCGCCGACGTCGGGTACAGCCTCGACTTGAAGGTCAGCGACAGGTCGCCAAGCGTCTGCTCGTCGGGAATCACCTTGCTGATGCGGAGCACCTGTTCGCCGCCCATAACCTCCACCGGTCCAGATTGAACGTGTGGAGTGTCGCCCGAATAGCGATTCCCGATTTCATGTTCGTACATTTTGCCGTCGGGCGCAACATAGATCTGGTTCGTGTAGACACCCTTCTGGACGCCCGTCGTGCGGGCGCATTCGCCGATTGCCCAGACGCCCGTCTGGTAGTTCAGCAAGACATACTTGTCGCACTCGGTCGAGTTCCGGCTCGGATAGAACCACTGGATCTCGTTGAACTCGGGGATCCGCACTGCGTGAATCTTTTCCGCCTGCGCCCGGTTGATGTCGCCGGCCAGGAAATCCCACACGTCGCACGGCACCGGCCGCACCGACCCGTCGAACGCGAAGAACCCACCGTCCGACAGCCAGTATGCGACGCCGTCGGCTGCCTCGGCGGCGTGTTTCGAGATGACGCCGCAGCCGGTCGCGAGGCGCTCGAAACCGTAGACGAGCGGCGGGCCGACGTAGCGGGCGAGATGCACATCGTCATCGGTGAACAGGATGACCCCGCCGCGCACCTTCTTGCCGTTCCGCAGCTTCCCTGTCGTCTGGAGCTCGAAGTCCCCAGCCTGCGTCGTAGCCGTCACCTGCCAGTTCGTGTGGTCCTCCTGATCCGACCAGCGGACGAGGCGCGGGTTGGCGTCGGCGGCGAGCACGAACACGAACCGCTCCTCGGTCACCAGCACTGCCTGGGAGTCCACCGGCACAGTGCCGGCGGAGGGGGTGATCGTCGTCGCGACGGCCGCGTAATTGTTGGTCCAGACGAACAGCCGACCGTCGTCGGAGTGAATCCCGAGCAGGTAGTCGCCGAAGTTGTCGATGCTCCAGGTGGTCGCGAGGTCGACGCCTGTGGCGACGGTGCGCGGCGTCCCATAGGTGCCGTATCCGTACGCTCCGGCACCGTACCCAGTCGCATTCGAGGAGTCCTCCCGGCCAGCCGCCAGTGCCGCCGGAGTGATGTCGAACAGGGCGGAGCCACTGTATCCGTACAGCTTCGAGTGGGTGCCGATGGCGAAATAGGCGGAGCCGCTCGATCCACTCCAGGCGTGGCTGCCGCGAGCCTTGCCCGTCACTTGCAGATCGACGGGTGGTGTCGCGCCGCTCTGCATCACCTGCCACCCGCCCATCGGGCGCAGGACACCGTCGACCCAGCGGACGAGATTCGAGTCGTACCACCGGCCGGCGCTCTGGTATTCGGTGCCGCGTCGCACGACACCGGGAGGGATGCGGATGGGCAGGAGAGGCATTCTAGTGGAGATCCACCCAGGAACCCGCCGCGCGGACCTGGAGCTTGCTCGTGTTGGTGTTGTAGATAACCATCCCGTCCTGTGGGATCGTCAGGGCGTCGCGTTGGGTGGTGGTGAGGCGGGAGAATAGGATCGCTCGCGTCGTCCCCGTCAGTTCGATCCCAACGGAGGCACTGGCGGGCAGATTCGACAATCCGCCGGCGGTCTGCTCACCCACGATCAGCCGGCCGCCGTTATCAATTCGGGCGACCTGCTTCCATCCGACGTTACCCGCCGGGGTAGTGCAGAAAATGATACCCGTAGCGGCCGTCGAGTTGGTGTAGTTCTCCTCGGCCTGGATGACGATCTGACCGAGGTCGTTGGCGGAGTAGCCGGTCGCCAGATACCCCCGGCCAGCCAGAGCAGCTAGATACGCTCCGGACAAGACGGCCGACGGTGCGGCGGCCGTGCCGAGGGCGAGGCGGCCGACGAACCAGCCGGCATTGCCGATGCCGTCGATCAGCATCTTGCACTCAGAGCCGTCGTCCTTCCCGATCAGATGGATCTTCGTCGAGGTGATGGGCGAGACAGCGGTGACGTTGTTCGTCACCGTCACGCTCTTGGTCTTCACTGAGTTGTTGTCGACATCCCAGAGCTCGGTGTCGAGGGTGTCGAGGTCCGTGTTGAGGTAGCCGCCCCAGACTCCGGCGTCCGCGCCCACAGTGGGCTTCGTCAGCCCGTAGTTCGTTGTCGTCGCCATGTTTCCTCCTACTGGACGGCAGCCGCCGTCTTGGCCTCCGCCGCTTGAGCAGCGGCAGCCGTCGCCGTTTCTAGTGCGCGAAGTTCGGCCCGCCGAATGATGTCCCGCATGGCCCGCACCATCAGCGCCCGTACAGCCTGATTCATGGTCCTGAACTCCATGACCCCGACGAGCGCCCCCGCCGAAGCAGCCGCTGGGGTCGTGCCGTTGCTTCCCCGGACGACGGTCAGAGTGTTCTCCTCTTTCGCAGTGACCAGTACATGCTCCCCTGCAATATCGAGCATCGTATTCGCGTCGATAGCCGAGGAGTCAGCGACAACTAAAGTCGTGTCTGCGACTCCGGCGGCAGCGGTCAGCTCCGTCCGGGGCTGGGTGATCTGCGCCGACATCCAGCCGCGCAGGATCCTGGCCGCGTCGCTGGAGATCGTGATAGCCGGCGGGTTGATCGTAGTTTGCGCGAAAACGCAGCAGCCAACGAAGAAAACAGTAAGTAATTTCATTAGGACACCTCCGTCCAGTTATTCAAACTTGCCACCACCTGATTCCATACTCCGGCGGGGGCGGCTCCCTCCGTCCAAGTAGGCGCTGTCGCCAATACCGGCCGCCAGAAGGGTGCGGCCGCGCCGTCGAACTGCACTTCGTCGAACAGAGATCGGTCTAGTTCAGCCATATTTCTCCTACTCGATGAAGACGACGGCGGACGCGCGGACATTCGTCGGGTTCGTCGCCCAGGTGGGGGTAACCCATTTGATTTCGAGATAGTCGCCCGCAACGACGGCCTGGGATAGGCCAGTAACCGAGAAGGGGTTCGATACGTTGTTCGTTGTCCGGGTGGTCGTGATAGTGACGTCCGTCGTGTTGTTGATGCGCACGAACAGAGAGCTGTTCTCCCCGGTGCCTGTAGCGCCGCCAGTGTGCAGATTCCCGTACACCGACCTGATCGTTCCGGATCGGGGGACATATACTCGATACCATCCCGCATTTGTGTCAATCGGCGCGGCGGGAGCGTTGCCGAAGTAGTAAGTCGTGGCGTCA
>CAYMTH010000002.1:0-4180 GCA_964393235.1 uncultured Solibacteraceae bacterium
GAAAACGGCCCGCAGGATCCACCCGCCGGCCTCGCCCTCATCGAAAAGGCTGCCGCCAAAAACCTCCCCGCCGCTCTCTATCACGTCGCCCGCGCCCGCATCGACGGCCGCGGCCTCCCCCCCGACCCCGCCAAAGGCTACCAGCAAATGCACGCCGCCGCCGACCGCGGCCTCAGCGGCGCCCAATACTACCTCGCCGGCCGCTACGAGCGCGGCCAGGGCCTCCCGCCCAACCCGGACCGCGCCCGCCACTACTACCGCCGCTGCGCCACGCAAGGCATCGCCCAGTGCCAGTTCCGCCTCGGCCGTCTCCTCCTCGATCTCCCCACCCGCACCGAGTCCGAGTCTCTCCAGGCCATCGCCTTCCTCGAACTCGCCGGCCCCGCACTCCCGGAAGCCGCCGCCCTCGCCCAATCCGAAGGCGCCAGCCTCACCCCCGATCAACGCGCCTGGGGCGCCGCGCTCCAGCGCGCACTCCTGCGGAAATAGTCTCCCCCTCCAACACATACGCATCGAGAAACCGCCCCGCCCGCCGCCAGTCCCGCACCGCCGCCCCGCCCAGATACAGCGCCGGATCCGCCGCCTCCGGATGCCCCGGATCCTCCTCCCGCACCACCGCCAGCATCTCCGCCCGCGGCTCGAAAAACACCACCCGCTCCCCCACCCGCAGCGCCTCCCGCAGCACCGCCTCCCGCTTCCCCTCGTCGATGTGGTGCAGCACGCCAAAAAAGAAAACCGCCGCGAAAGCCCCGTCCGCGAACGGCATCGCCCCCGCGTCGAACGCCTCGAACCGGATCCGCTCCCGCACCCCAGCCCGCTCCGCCAGCTCCTCCCAGTCCCGCCGCGCGTACATCGTCGTGTCGTCCGCCGGCTCCCCCGTCGTCACCGCGTAACCCCGCGCCGCCAGATACACCGCCCAGTTCCCGCTCCCCGTCCCCACGTCCAGCACCCGCGCCCCCGGCGCCAGCCCCAGCGCGTCCAGCACCGGCCCCCCGTCCCCGTCCACCACCGCGAATCGTTTGCCAAAGATTGCTTCCAGTTCCATAGTTCGATATCCTTTTCTAATAAATGCGTGCGCACGCACAGAATAGCGAACGCGGCGCCCGACTGTCAAAGGAAAATAGATCATGGACGGTTTCCACGCCCTCTTCGACCTGATCGGCGACCTCGCCCGCCGCCGCTTCCAACTCGCCGAACGCCACTTCGCCGCCGTCGGCTTCAACCACACCGAGGCCCGCCTCCTCACCATCCTCCACCATCAGGGCGGGGAAGCGGCCCAGGACGTCCTCTCCTCACACCTCCACATCGACCGCACCAACGCCGGCCGCGCCCTCCAGCGCCTCGAGCGTGACGGCTACCTCACCCGCGCCGCCAGCGAAACCGACAAACGCGCCCGCCACATCCGCATCACCGCCAAGGGCCGCAAAGCCGTCAAGGACATCCACAAAGTGCGCGACCGCATCGTCGCCGGCTTCTTCGGCACCCTCCCCGAACCCGAAGCCGCCGCCATCGCCGCCCGCCTCCGCGAAACCGGTTCACAGCCCTTGTAACCTCACTAACCCACTTTCTTTCAAAAACTTCCACAACCCGACCGCGCATTTCGCTTGCCCCCGCGTTGTAGAATGAAATCAGAGAGTGGGCCTCGCGCCCGCTCTTTTTGTTGGCGCCCCCAAGAACCCTAAGGGCCACAATTCACGGGATAACCCAAAAGTTATTGAAAACAAAAGGCCGCCGCGAGGGATAACCCAAAAAACGGGCCCCAAAACCCGCTTTTACCGCAGGAAAACCGAAAAACTCTGGTTCGGCAGAAACGTGTGCTGCCCGGTCTTCTTCCACCCGGCCGCCCCCACCTCCGCCGCGATCTTCTCCGGCGAAAACCGGAACGCCTCCGGCGGCCCCATCGGCCCGCCCGGCAGCCAGTCGATAATCGCCAGCCGGCCCCCCGGCTTCAGGAACTTCGCCAGGTCGGTAAAATACGCCTGCCGCTTCGGAATGTGGTGGAACGTGTCCACGATCAGAATCAGGTCCACCGGCCCCGGCAGGTTCGCCGTCCCGTCCCCCGCCACCACGCCGCTCACGCTCCCGAGCCCTTCCTTCGCCGCCCGCGCCTTCACATACTCGACCATCGATTTCTCGATGTCCACCGCGATCACCTTCGGCTTCGCCGCCGCCTTCGCCAGCCGCACCGTGAAATACCCCGTCCCCGCCCCGATATCGGCCACCGTCTCGCCCGGCTTCAACTCCAGCGCCGCGATCACCCGCTCCGGCATCTGCCACGCGTCCCGCGCCAGATCGTCGAAGTTCTTCGCCCACTTCTCCGGATCGTCAAACCGCCGGTGCATGTGATCCCCGCCCGGATGCTGCGCCAGCAGCACGGAAGAAATCAGGAGAAACAACCCGGTCCGCATAGTTCTAGAATAGGCCTCATGCGAACCCTCCTGCTCGCCCTCGCCTCCCTCGCTCTCGCCGCCCAGCCGGCGCCCGTCACCGTCGGCAAGACCCCCAATTCATCCGCCTTCAACCAGACCGTCTACTTCGCCGGCCAGCCCTCCCCCGCCGACCTCGCCGAATACAAGAAGCTCGGCGTCACCACCGTCGTCAACCTCCGCACCGCCGACGAAATGAAAATGGCCGGCATCGACGAAGCCGCCGCCGCCAAAGCCGCCGGCCTGAAATACGTCAACGTCCCCATCGGCTCCGCCCCGCCCACCGATTCCGACCTCGCCCGCATCTACGCCGAACTCCTCAAAGCCCCCAAGGAAAAGGTGCTCCTCCACTGCGCCAGCTCCAACCGCGTCGGCATGGTCTGGGCCATTTTCCGCGGCACGCAGCAGCGGGTCGCCCCTGAGGAAGCCCTCGCCGAAGGCAAAGCCGCCGGCCTCAAGGCCCCCGCCCTCGAAAAGTTCGCCCGCGAAAAACTCGGCCTCAAGTAAGTGCGCCGCCGCACCTTCCTCACCCTGGGCGCGGCCGCTATCGCCGCGCCCGCCCGGCCCTTCGCCGTCATCGCCCACCGCGGTGACCACTCCCGCCACCCCGATAACTCCCTCCAGGCCGTCTCCGCCGCCGTCGCCCTCGGCGTCGATTACGTCGAACTCGACGTCCGCACCGCCCCCGACGGCGCCCTCGTCCTCCCGCACGACGCCCTCCGCCCCGGCCAGGGCCCCGGCCCCCCCCGCTTCGCAGGCGCCGATCCCGCCCCCCTCGCCGCCGCCCTCCGCCGCCACGACATGCTCGACCAAACCGTCGTCTACGGCGCCCCCGCCCGCCTCGCCGCCCTCCACTCTCTCGAGCCCCGCCTCCGCGTCATGCCCGAAGCCGTCGACGCCCCCACCCTCGCCCGCCTCCTCCGCGATCTCAAACCCAAAGTCGTCGCCTTCGACCGCCGCGACTTCCGCGACGACGTCCTCGCCCTCGCCCGCCGCGCCGCCGTCGATATCTTCGTCGACCGCCTCGGCCCCGACGACACCGAATCCGCCTGGGCCGACGCCCTCGCCCGCGGCGCCACCGGCATCCAGACCGACCGCCCCGCCCACCTCCTCGCCTTCCGCCACGCTATTCCCACCCGCGCCAAATCTGGATAGTATGTTGGCATGCAACGTCGCAACTTACTGAAGTCCGCCGCCACGACCGCCGCCGGCCTGACTATCCTCAAAAGCGGCACCCTCCGGGGCCAGAACGCCCCCAGCAAGAAGTTGAACATCGCATTGATCGGCGTCTGGGGGCGCGGCACCGCCCACTACAACGCCATCCGCGACGAGAACGTGGTCGCCCTCTGCGACATCAACGATCTCCGGACCAAGGAAGCCCTCGCGCTCTTCCCCAAGGCCAAGACTTACTACGACTGGCGCCGCCTCATGGACCAGAAGGACATCGACGCCGTCATCATCTGCACCGCCGATCACCACCACGCCTTCATCGCCAACTGGGCCCTCAACCGCAACATGAGCGTCTTCTGCGAAAAACCCCTCGGCATCTCCGTCGAAGAGGTTCGCACCGTCCGCGCCAACTACATCAACCGCATCGGCAAAGTCGCCACCCAGCACGGCACCCAGCGCCACACTTGCGCGCGCCGTTTCCAGCGCCAGGAACGCATCGCGCGCAACCGCACTCTTCAGATCCACACCCATGCTGTCCACTGCACCGGTCGTGGCTGCTGCTGTCGTGTCGACCGGCTCGAGCG
>CAYMTH010000002.1:4190-25074 GCA_964393235.1 uncultured Solibacteraceae bacterium
CAGCGCCACGCCTACCCCAACTTCGAACGCCTCCGCGAACTCATCCTCGACGGCGCCATCGGCGAACTCAAACGCGTCCACTCCTGGGACGCCCGCCAGCTCCCCCGCCCCGGCTATCCCAAGGCCGAAGGCCAGCCCCCCGCCTCCCTCCACTACGAGCAGTGGATCGGCCCGTCCCCCTATCACCCCTACAGCCCGCAGTACTTCGGCGGCTCCGCCGGCTTGAACTGCCTCTTCTGGAACATGTACCGCGATTTCGGCGTCGGCCAGATGGGCGACATGGGCGCCCACACCATGGACCTCGTCTGGAACGTCGTCGACGCCGGCGCCCCGTCCTCCATCGAAATCGATACCGACGTCTCCGACAAGTACAACCCCGATATCTGCCCCGTCAAACTCAAGGCCCACTTCCAGCACCCCGCCAACTCCTGGCGCGGCCCCGTCGAACTCGTCTGGTACCAGGGCGGCCTCAAGCCCGACGCCCCGCGCGGCTACATCGACCTCTCCCGCGTCGGCAACGGCGCCATCTTCGAAGGCACCAAGGGCTCCATCTTCGCCGACTTCACCACCCGCGTCATCCTCCCCAACAACGACGACGGCGACTTCACCTACTACAAGCGCCGCGAAAGCGGCAATCTACTCCCCCTGATCGAAGGCACCGGCCAGCGCACCCAGGGCGGCCCGCCCCAGCGCCCCGGCGGCGGCGGCGGCGGTCGCCAGGCCCAGGCCGCGCTGCCCCCGGGCTTCACCGCCCAGCCCAACGCCACCCCCACCGCCACCGGCTTCCCCGACGTTCCGATGCTCGACCGCAAGACCCCGGCCGGCCTCGGCCTGCCCAACACCACCGTCACCCAGATGGTCGAAAACCCCGGCGCCCGCCGCCCTGCTGACGTCTTCCAGCTCGAATGGATCGCCGCCGCCAAGGGCCAGCGCAACTCCGTCGTCAACGGCACCAGCCGCAAAACCCACTGCGACTTCGATTACGCCGGCACCATGATGGAACAGATGCTCCTCGGCCTCGTCGCCCACCGCGCCGGCCGCAAGCTCGAATACGATCCGGCTTCCGGCCGCGTCACCAACGTCACCGAAGCCAACGACTACCTCAAGCGCCAGTACCGCCCCAACTGGACGCTCAACGGCTAGCCTAGAGCTCCTTCAACAACCACTGTACGGCGCGGCGCTGCATCTTCGTATGCTCGCCCGCCCACAGTGCGTGGATCGTGTGCCCCACGGCGGTGAACACCACCCGCCCCTTCCCGTAGTCGTACGCCCATCCCGCGATCGACTTCGTGCCGTGCTTGCCGAAGTTCAACCCGTCGATGTTCTCGGCCTCGAGAATGATGTGCTTCGGATCTTTGTCGTACTCCACGTAGTGCTGCTCGTCGTTCGTGATGAACGGCTTCAGCCCCGCCGTGATCGGGTGCGCGTTCTTCGACGGCCGCACCTCGAACGGCCGCAGCGGCGGATGCCCGATGTACGCCCCGCCCTGCACGTCGCGGTACGTCTTCGAGCTCAGCGACACGTGGCTGTTGTTGTGCAGCGAGTAGAACCCGTTGCCCGCCTCCACGAACGCCTTCAGCGCCACCGCCTGCTCTTCCTTCAGCCACTGCGCCGGCTTCGCTTCCGGAAAGTCTTCCCGGTTCTCCAGCCCCGCCGCGTACGCCGTGTACGCGTCCGGCCCCAGATACCCGTCCGGCCAGATCATCCCGTCCCGCAGGCACAGGAACACCTGGTAGCCCTTCAGCCGCGCCGCCGAGAGCTCGTCGTAGTGGATCGTGTAGTCCACCCCGATGTTCGTCCCCGCGAACACGCGGTTCAATCCAACCCGGATGTAATCCGCGTTGTGATAGCGGTCGCCGATCAAGGCGAGCACACGCGGACGGGGCTGTCCGTTCAGGACAGCCCCCATTCCGCAACCCAGAAAGATGCGACGGTTTACCATTGGAACCGCCCCACCAGGACATGGTGCATGCGCGCCGTGCCGATGTCGGAGAAGCTCCCGCGCCCGATCCCGGCGAACCGCCCGAACTGCGCCAGGTTCTGCAGGTTATAGACCGCGCCCGGATCCGCGAGCTGCGGCTCCTTCGTCGGATTGTTGCAGTCCCAACGCAGCGAGAACCGGACGTTCTCCGTGATCCGGAAGTCCTTCGAAATCGACAGCTGCGTCCACCGCAGCCCCGGCGATTCCACCACGTTCCGCCCCATCGTCCCCGGCGTGAAAGCCGCCGGATACGCAAACGCCGCGTTGTTGAAGTAGTTGTTCTGCGCCGCCAGCGGGAACCGGTTCCCCACCGTGTAGTCGTCCACCACCATCTGCTCGGCCGGCAGCACGGCGTTCGGCCGCACCATCCCCGGCAGATAGCGGTTCGGGCTCCCCGCCGCTGTGATGTTCACCGGCGGCCCGCTCTGGAACGTCTGCGTCCACGCGAAGTCCCACATGCCCAGAATCCAGTCCTTCACGCCGCCGCTCGTCATGAACTTCCGCCCCTTGCCGAACGGCAGCTCATACGTCATCACGCTCACCAGCCGGTGCCGGATGTCGTAGCTCGCCCGCGCCTTTTCCAGGTTCCGGTTGTAGAACGTGATCCCGCTCCGCCCGCCGTCGTCGTCGCCGTCGTTCAGCGTCTTGCCGAACTGGTAGAACGTGTTCAGCGTCATGCCCTGCGCGTAGCGCCGCTCGATGCGGAACGTCCCCGAGTGGTGCGAGTTGTGCCCGTAGTTGGCGTAGTGCTGGATCGAGCCGAAGTTCCGGAACGGCTTGTAGTTCTGCACCGCGTTGAACACCTGGTTCAACACCACCGGATCCCGCGAGATGTCCAGCGGCACCACGTTCATGTCCCAGTTGTTCAGCAGGCCAACGCCCGACGAACCCTGGTACATCACCTCCGTCAGCCAGTTGTTGGAAAGCTGGTACTGGAAGCCCTGCGACCACATCAGCACGTACGGCAGCCGCATGTTCGGATCGTAGAAGGAGGCGTTCCGCCCGCCGTAGTTCGTGCCCTGGAACGGCACCGAACCGTCCGCCGAGCTCGGGAACCGGATCGCGCCCGGCCCCTGCGACAGCAGGAACGCGTGCCGCGGATCGCCCGGCGCCGCCTGCACGTTCGCCGTCGCCACGTACTCTTCAAAGTTCTGCCCGATGCCGTTGGTGAACAGGTCCACCGTGTACATGCCGAAGCTCGACCGGCTCACCAGCCGCGGATGGATGTTCCACGCCGCGCCCAGCCGGGGCTGGAAGTTGTTCAGGTCCCGCTTGGACAGCAGGCCCTTCCCGTGCACGATCGCGCCCTTCAGGCCCGTCAACGGATCCGTCGCCGTCGGGTCGAACTGCGCCTGCTGCCCGTACTTGGTCGAGAACGGCGATTCGTAGCTCCACCGCACGCCCAGCTCCAGCGTCAGGTTCTTCCGCGGCCGCCACGTCGTCTGCCCGTAGAACGCCTGCGACCACCACCGCGGCAGCCACGTCGCGTTGTTCTGCTGGAACACCGCCTGGCCCACCGTCCCCAGCAGGAAGCTCGCAAACGCGTTCCCCGTGTTCGGCGTGAACGGCAGCTCCGTGCCCGCCATCCGGTACTGCCCCGACGGCAGCGAACCGGCCAGCGAGTTGTACCGCGTCCGCATCGCCTCATACCCGAACTTCATCGTGTGCCGCCCGGCGACTTTCGTGAAGTTGTTCTGGAACGTGATGTCCTCGGCCACGTCGCGCGACGCGCCGCCCGGCCCGAAGCCGTAGAAACGCCCGCCGCCCGAGTTCTGGAAGTCCGGGAAGGTCTCGTCGGAAACCCCCGGAATGCCCAGCTTCTTCGCCCAGCCCCCGTTGTAGCTCTCCGGCGTCGCCACGTTCAGCCGGCGGTTGAAGCCCAGCCGGATTTCGTTGATCGCCGTCGGGCTGAACGTGTAGGTGTCGGAGATCGCCACGTTCCGCTGGTCCAGCGGCTTCACGTAGACGTTGCCGTACAGCACCTCGGTCAGCTCGCGCACCGGCCGCTCCTGGCTCCGGTGCCGCACGTGCGAATACCGCCCGAAGATGCGGTGGTTGGTCGAAAACTGGTGGTCGATCTTCGCGTCGTAGCGCTGGAAGTCATAGGCGCCGCCCGCGTTGTAGGTCAGGTTGTTCACCGGCCCCGTCGGCTGAATCGTGCCCGCGTCGGACTGCTCGCGCCACGGCTTCAGCGCCAGCACGTTCCGCGCCACCGGGTCGAACATCGACTGCGGCACCTGGTTGCCCGGGAACGGATCGCGCACCCACGTCGTCCCGTTCTGCCGCGTCGTGAACGGATTGTAGATCGGCAACCCGCGCCCGCCGAAGTTGAAGTTGCCCGCGTACATCTCCGGGCTCGGCACCGTCACGATCACCGTCTCGCTCAGCTTCTCGTAGTGCTGCTGGAACCCGCCGAAGAAAAACGTCTTGTCCTTGATGATCTTGCCCGACGCCGTCGCGCCCCACTCGTGATAGTCGAAGTCGCCCGTGCGCGGCAGCTGCTCCAGGAACGCCCGGTGAATCAGCTTCCCGTTCGTGTACCGGTCTTCGATGTTGCCGTGGAACTGGTTGGCGCCGCTCTTGAACACCACCGAAAGCTGCCCGCCCGCCGAATGCCCGAACTCCGCCGGCGTGCCCGTCGTCCACATCTTGAACTCCTGGATCGAGTCGAGCGACGCGATCATCGTGCGCTGGTAGTCGCCCACCTGGCCCACCGCCGGCTCCTTCCCGCTAACCCCGTCCATCGAGTAGCCGATCGCCCGCTGCCGCTGCCCCACCGCGTGCTGCCCGTTGATGTTCGTCATCCCAGGCATGTACAGCAGCACCCGGTGCACGAACTTCTGCATCACCGGCAGCTTCTGCACCACCTCACCGTCGAGCACCTGCCCCGACCCCGCCGTCTCCGTCTCCAGCAGCGGCGGCGTCGCGTCCACCTTCACCGACTCCGTCACGTTGCCCACTTCCAGCTTGATGTCGATGCGCGGCGACTCGTTAATACGCAGAATCAGCCCGCTCTGCACGAACCGCTTGAACCCCTGCGCCTCCGCCGAAATCTCGTAGTTCCCCGAGTTCAGGTTCGGAATGTAATAGGCGCCGGCTTCGTTCGTCTGCCCCTCGGTGGCGATCTGGGTGCTGGTGTTGCGCACCGTCACCTTCACCCCGGGGACGACGGCGCCGGTCGTGTCGGTCACCGTGCCGACTACCGTTGCGGTGCCGGTGGATTGCGCCATAAGCGATATGGCGGAGACGAATATCAATGCGAGTCGAGACAACATGGTTCCCTCCAGGAACGGGTGAATAACGGCCCCTTCGCGCACGCGCGAGAAGATTGTAATAGCCTGCTCAAAATTCGGAGACCCGGTCAATCGGGCAATTCAAAATAATTGAAACTACGTACGGGATATCTCGTATCCCACCGCGTGCGATAACTCGATCGCCGTCGCCCGCACCGGCCCCGCGAACAGAATCGGCTTGGCCCGGTAGAACTGCTGCGCCGGCATCGATACGCTGATCGCCCCGATCGTCGCCCCCGTCCAGTCCCGCACCGGCGCCCCCACGCAGCACGCTCCCGGCGCGCTCTCCTCCAGGTCCAGCGAGTACCCCAGCGCCTGCGTCCGCTTCAACTCCGCCTCCAGCGCATCCAGCCGCGTGATCGTGTTCGGCGCCGTCCGCGGCGTGCCCTTCTGCTCCAGAAAGCGCAGCGCCGTCGTCGGGTCGATGTTCGCCATAATCGCTTTGCCCAGCGCCGTGCAGTGCGCCGCCGCCGTCGCCCCGAAGTTCGCCTTGAACGGAATCTCGGCCGACGTGTCGAACTGGTCGGCCAGGAAGATGTCGAACTCCTGCGGGTCGAAGATCGCCAGATGCGCCGACGCCTCCACCTCTTCCGACAGCCGCAGCAGCAGCGGCCGCGCAGCCTCCCGGAGTTCGTTGCGCTGGAACGCCGCCAGCCCCAGCTTCATCACGCCCACGCCCAGCCGGTACGTCTTCGTCTGCGGGTTCTGCTCCACGAATCCGCACAGCCGCAGCGACGCGAGAATTCGGTGCACGTCGGAGGGCAGCAGGCCGGTCCGGCGCGCCAGATCCGTCACGCCGAGCGACGGCTTGTGCCGGAATTCTCCCAGCACACGGCACACCTTGTGGATAGAGGTAGCGGGCTTCATAGAACGACCAGCCGACCGGGAGTATATTGAACCCGGCGAGGGGTCGTCAAGCCGCTACTTTTTCACGGGTTCGTCGCGTTCCACTTTGCCGTCGCGCAGGAACACGATGCGGTGCGCGTACATCGCGATGTCGTGCTCGTGCGTGACCAGAATGATCGTGTTCCCCGCCTGGTGCAGACGGTCGAACAGCGCCATGATTTCGATACCCGTCGCCGTGTCCAGCGCGCCCGTCGGTTCGTCGGCCAGCAGAATCGACGGCCGCGTCACCAGCGCCCGCGCGATCGCCACGCGCTGCCGCTGACCACCCGAAAGCTCATTCGGCTTGTGGTACATGCGCTTCTCGAGGTCCACCTGGCGCAGCGCTTCCCGCGCCCGCGCGATGCGTTCATCGGCAGGCACGCCGGCGTAGATCAGCGGCAGTTCCACGTTGTGCAGCGCCGTCGCGCGCGGCAACAGGTTGAACGTCTGGAACACGAAGCCCACTTCCTTGTTCCGGATGTGCGCCAGCTGGTCGTCGTTCATCGCCGATACCAGCTGCCCGTTGATGTAGTACTCGCCCTTCGAAGGCGTGTCCAGACACCCGATCAGGTTCATCAGCGTCGACTTGCCCGAACCCGAAGGGCCCATGATGGCGACGTACTCGCCCTTGTGAATCTCAAACGTCACGCCAGAGCACGCGTTGATCGTCTGGTCACCCATCTGATAGGTTTTCCAGAGTTCATCGGTCCGGATGATGATGCCTTGCCGGCGGAGTTCCTCGCCGCGTGCCTGCGCGCTGAGCTGGGCTGCCTGTGCCATGATGTGTGGGATAAATCCTTACGATTCGGTTTTGACCGGAGACTTGTTGTCTACCTTGATCTTAGCCTCATTGCGGAGCGTGCGGATCACCTTGTAGCTGCCGGTGATGATCTCCTCGCCCTCGTTAAGGCCATTCAGGACCTCGATATCCGTCGCGCCCGTGATGCCGGTGTCGACCTTGACGAACACGGCCTTCTCCCCGCGGACGACGAACACGCCCTGGATCTCTTCTTTCTTGGCGCGTTGAACAGCCGGGTCGGTTACAGGTTCTTCCTTTTGACCCTCTTTCTTTTCCAAATCGCCCTTCGTCCGCACCGTCAGCGCCTGAATCGGAATCGACAGCGACTTCGGCCGCGTCGCCGTCACGATCTTCGCCGTGCACGACAACCCGGGCCGGATCTCGTCCGGCGGATTCTCGAGCGCGATCACCACCTTGAAGTCCTTCGCCTCCTGCGACGAGATCGCCGACTGCGACGCCGCCAGCCCCGTCGACCGCAGAATCGCCGTGTTGCCGATCTCGATCACCTTTCCTTTGTACGTCTTACCGGGAATCGCGTCGATCGTGATGTCCGCCGTCTGGTCCAGCTTCACGTTCACGATATCGGTCTCGTCCACCTTCACTTCCGCCGTGATCAGCGACATGTCGGCGATCGTCATGATCAGCGACGCGGCCGAGTTCTGAATGCCCGGCACCACCGTCTCGCCCACCCGCACCGGCAGGTTCGTCACCACGCCGTCGATCGGCGACGTCGACATCGTCCGCTGCAGCGAATCCGACGCCCGCCGCAAATTCGCCTGGCTCACCGCGATCCGCCGCTGCGCCGCCGCCATCTGCGCCGCGAACTGCTCCCGCTGCGCCCGCGCCTGCATGATCCGCGCTTCCGCTTCCGGAATCGCCGCCGTGAATGAATCGTACGCCGCCCGCCGGTTGTCGTAATCCTGACGCGACAGCAGCCCCTGATCGAGCAGCAGCTTCGCACGGTCGTAATCGGCCTTCGCCCGCTGGAGGTCGGCCTTGACCCTGTCAAGGTTCGCCTGGAGCGTGCGGATGTTGGAGTCGGATGCCTTCAACGCCGCTTCCGCCGCGCTCGAATCCGCCTCCGTCGAGCTCACCGTCGCCCGCTGCGCCGCCACTTCCGCTTCCGGCTGCACGCTTTCGAGCTTGGCCAGCAACTGGCCCTTCTTCACCCGCGCGCCTTCCACGACCAGAATGTCCGTGATCCGCGCCGCGCCCTGCGCGTTCGACCCTATGTTGATGTAATTACGCGGCTTAATCTCACCCGACGCCGTCACGACGCTGGTCAGATCCTGCCGGACCGCCTTGCCCGTCTGCACGGTGACGATCCCCTTCTGATTCCACTTCATGCTGGCGTAGATCGAACCGCCGACTGCCGCCAGCGCAACAACGCCGGCGACGATTTTCCACGTTTTCACAGGTGCGAGCTCCTGAACTTTTAGACGGACTAAATCCGGCAAATGTTCAAATTATCTAGATTTAGATGCGGTTACCGGCCTTTCAGCCAGTTAACTTTCGTCGGATTGGAAACCTGACAGTTGTGCGAATCGGTCATCCCCGACGAAATCTTCGCGCACGCGACCTGCGTCGCCGTGTTCATCGCGTCCATTTCCGTCGTGCCGACGCCTGTCCCGCACGCCTCGTTCCCCTGGAACGTTTTGCAGACTTCCACCTTGTACCCACCCAACGACGTAGTTGAGTAGACCATCAAGCCGATGACCACCACCGCCACGCCCCCGATAATCCAGGTAATAGGCTTCATCGCGGTCCCTCAGCCCTCAAAAAAGCTGCCGATCTTCCGGAACTTCTCGTACCGGTGATCGACCAGTTCCTTCGGCGACAGCCCGGCCAGCTTCTGCAGTGATCCCTGCAGCGCCGCGTCCAGGTTCGCCGCGGCTTCATCCCAGTTGTTCTGCGCCCCGCCGTTCGGTTCCGGCACGATGCCGTCGATCAGCCCCAGCTGCAGCATATCGCTCGCCGTCAGCCGCAGCGCGTTCGCCGCCAGCTCGGCCTTCCCCGCGTCGCGCCAGATGATCGCCGCGCAGCTCTCGGGACTGATCACCGAGTAGATCGCGTTCTCCATCATCAGCACCGTGTTCGCCACGCCCATCGCCAGCGCGCCGCCGGACCCGCCTTCGCCGATCACGACAGACACCACCGGGCTCTCCAGCCGCGTCATCTCCCGCAAACTCACCGCGATCGCTTCCGCCTGCCCGCGCTCTTCGGCGTCGATGCCCGGATACGCGCCAGGCGTATCCAGCAGCGCCAGCACCGGCCGCCGGAACTTCGACGCCATCTTCATGCAGCGCAGCGCCTTCCGGTAGCCCTCCGGCTTCGGCATGCCGAAGTTCCGGTACAGCTTCTGCTTCGTGTCGCGGCCCTTCTGGTGACCCACCAGCATCACCGGCGCGTCATGGAAAAAGCCCATGCCCGCCACGATCGCCGGGTCGTCCCCGTAGGCGCGGTCGCCGTGCATCTCGGAAAAGCCGGTCAGCATCCGCTCAATGTAATCGAGCGTGTGCGGACGCTTCGGGTGACGGGCCAGCTGCACCCTCTGCCACGTCAAGGCAAACGGCGAGGTCCCGCCTTCCATTCCCAACGGTATGTCTTCGGTAGGCAACGTTCCTATTGTAACGCGCCGAAACCCGCCGGCAGGAGACCGCGCCGCGCCAGGTCCGGGAAGATCGTCTCCCGCAAACTCGGCGCCAGCAGCTCCGCCCCGTCCTCCGCCCCGAACCAGACCAGCTCCTTGATCTCCGACGCCGCGCGCGCCTCCCCCGCCAATTCCCCCGCGAACAACTCCACCGCCACGGTCTTCCCGGGAACCGCCGCCGGCGACTCATACCGCCCCAGCCGCTCCACCGCCCCCAGCGTCACCCCGGCCAGCTCTTCGGCCACCTCCCGCCGCAGACACTCCTCCCAGCTCTCCCCGGGCTCGATCACCCCGCCCGGCAGGATCAGCAGCGAAGTCGTGTGCTTCTTCCGGCACAGCCGCACCCGCCCCTCCCGCACCGCCAGCAGCCCGGCCTTCTCGAAGTCCGCCATCACGCGATAATGTCGCCCACCACGCGCGCCGGGAACTCGTCGGTAATCCGCTCGTTCCGCCCCTCGCGCTCGAATACCAGCTTCCGGTGGTCCAGCCCCAGCAGGTGCAGCACCGTCGCGTGGAAGTCGTGCACGCTGACTTTGTTTTCCGCCGCCCGGTAGCCGATCTCGTCCGTTGCCCCGTACGTCGTCCCGCCCTTGATCCCCCCGCCGGCCATCCAGATCGAAGACCCCGACGGCCCGTGGTCCCGCCCCACATTGGTCCCTTCCCCCTGCGCGATCGGCAGCCGCCCGAACTCGCCGCCCCACACGACCAACGTCGAATCCAGCAGCCCCCGCTGCTTCAAGTCCTGAATCAACGCCGCCGCCGGCTGGTCCGTCTTCCCGCACGCGTACTCCAGCCCCGCCTGCAGCTTGCTGTGGTTGTCCCAGATCTGGCCTTCGATGTACACCTGCACCAGCCGCACGCCCCGTTCCACCAATCGCCGCGCCATCAGGCACCGCTTGCCGTACGACGCCGTCTTCTCGTTCTCCAGCCCGTACAGCTTCTTCGTCGCCTCGGACTCTTTTTCGATGTCCAGCGCGTCGGTCGCCTCCATCTGCATCCGCGCCGCCAGTTCGTAATTGGCGATCCGCGCCGCCAGCTCCACGTTCCCCGCGTGCCGGTCCCGGTGCGCCGCGTCCATCCGGTGCAGCAGGCTCCGGCTCAGGTCCACGATCGCCGGCGGATACTCCTGCTTGGCATGCAGATTCAGAATCGGCGAACCCTCCGACCGCACCCGCGTCCCCTGGTACACCGCCGGCAGCCACCCCGACTGCCAGTTCTGAATGAAGTTGATCGGCGGCCCCTTCGGGTCGTCCAGCACCACGTACGCCGGCAGATTCTGATTCTCCGATCCCAGCCCGTAAGCGATCCACGAACCCAGCGACGGCCGCGTCGGCAGAATCCGCCCCCCGTGCATGATGAACAGCGCCGCCTCGTGCGCCAGGTGCGTCGTGTACATCGACCGCACCACGGCAATATCGTCCACCACCTTCGCCAGGTGCGGCAGCATCTCGGAAACCTCGATCCCCGATTTCCCGTGCTTGGCGAACTTGTACGGCGACGGCATCAACCCGCCCGACTCCCGCACCGCCCGCACCTCGGCCGCCAGGTCCCGGCTCGGCGGCTGTCCGGCGTACTTCGTCAGCGCCGGCTTGTGGTCCAGCAGGTCCACCTGGCTCGGTCCGCCGTTCATGAACAGCTGGATCACCGCCTTCGCCTTCGGCGCGTGGTGCGGCTTCTTCGGCGTCAGGTCGTAGAGCCCCGGCGCGGCCCCCAGGTCCCGCGCGAACAGCCCCGCCAGCGCGGCCCCGGTCAGGCCGTCGGACATGCGGGAAAAGAAATCGCGACGCGTAGTTGCCATCGGCTGCTCCTCAATCAACATACAGAAACTCCGCCGCGTTCAGCAGCGTGTGGCACAACGTCGCCAGCCCCAGCCACTTCGCCCGTGTCGCCACCGGCTCGGCCGGCCGCTCTTTCTCCAGCGGCTTCACCCACTCCGCCCCCATCGCCTCCAGCGCCGCCACCGCCGCCCGCGTCTCCTCCGCCGACGGCTTCCGCGCAAACGCCAGCAGATACGCCCGCTCCACCTGCTTCGCCGCGTCGTCGCCCACCGCGTCGATGATCCGCCCCGCCATGTACCGCGCGTTCTCCCGCACCAGATCCCCGTTCATCATATGCAGCGCCTGCGACGGCACCACCGAATGCCCCCGCTGCACGCAGTTCGGGTTCATGAACGGCTGGTCGAACGTCTCGAGCAACGACAGCGGCTGCGTCCGCCGGTGCGCCACAAAAACGCTCCGCCGCACGGAATCGGTCACCACCTCCCCGTCCGGCTGCACCTTGAACTTGTCCGCCGGCCCGAACGCCGTCGTGTCGAGCCGCCCCGCCAGCTGCAGGATCGCGTCCCGCACGTTCTCCGCGTCGATCCGCCGCGGCGCCCGCGCCCCGCTCCGGTACGCCGCCGAGGTCATGATCAACCGGTGCATCGCCTTCACGTCCCACCCCGACCGCACAAACTCCACCGCCAGCCAGTCCAGCAGCTTCTGGTTCGCCGGCGCCGCCCCCATCCGCCCGAAGTTCCCCGGCGTCGCCACCAGCCCCTCCCCGAAATGGTGCATCCAGATCCGGTTCACCATCACCCGCGCCGTCAGCGGATGCTCCGGATGCGTCAGCCACTTCGCCAGCGCCAGCCGCCGCCCCGACGAATGCCCCACCGGTTCCACTTTGTAATCCCGCCCCGGCGCCGACAGAATCGACGGCGCCCCCGGACCCACCAGCGCCCCCGGCGTCGTCGGGTCGCCCCGGAACAGGATCCGCGTCGGCGGCGGCTCCGGCCCCAGTTCGAACAGCGCCCGGATCAGCGGCAGCGGCTTCAGCTTCGCCTTCTCTTTCTTGATCTGTTCGTTGATCGGCCCCTTGTCGTCTTTCTTCGCGGCATCGGCCTGCGCCTGCAGCTCTTTCACCCGCGCCTCGATCGGCGCGTTGTGCGCGGCCACTTCCTCCCATTCCGGCGTCGCCGTCGGGTGAATGTACCGCGTCGTCTTCTCATCGCACTTCGCCCCCACGCCCCCGCACGGGAACACCGGCGGCAGCCATGTGAACGGGTCGTAGCTCGGCGTCAGAATCGACACCAGCCGGTAGTAATCCCGCGTCGGAATCGGATCGTACTTGTGATCGTGGCACCGGGCGCAGCCTACCGACATCCCCATCACCGCCGACCCCAGCACCTCGATCTGCCCCGCGATCACGTCCATCCGCTCCGGAATGAAGTTCTGCTCCGTCGAATACGTCGCATCCGGCGCCGTCCGCCAGAAGCCCGTCGCCGCCAGCGTGTCGACGTCTTCCGGCGTCAGCCGCTTGGCGTTCTTGTAATCCACCAGCTCGTCGCCCGCCAGCTGCTCCTGCAGAAACCGGTCGAACGGCTTGTTCCCGTTAAACGCCTTGATCACGTAATCCCGATACCGGTACGCATACGGCCGCGTCTGGTCGCCCGAGTTCCCGCCCTCGGAATCCGTGTACCCCACCGCGTCCAGCCAGTGCCGCGCCCAGCGCTCCCCATACCGCGGCGATCCGAGCAGCCGGTCGATCAGCTTCTCGTACCGCTTCGGATCCCGGTCCGCCGCGAACGCCGCCACCTCTTCCGGCGTCGGCGGCAGCCCCGTCAGGTCGTAATAGGCGCGCCGCAGCAATACCCCGTCCGGCGCCGGCGCCGGAGGCGGCTGCGCGCCCAGGTCGTCGATCCCCCGCGCCCCGGCCGGCTGCACCGGCGTCCGGAACGCCCAGAACTCGCGATCCTTCACCCGGGTCGCCGGGGCGCGCGCCACGTCGACCTTCAGCGGCCCCTCCGCGTCCGGCCGCGCCCCGTCGGCGATCCACTGCCGCACCTTCGCCAGCTCATCGTCGGTCAGCCCCCGCACCGAATACTGCTCCTGCAGCTTCGGCGGCGGCATCTCCTGCTTCTGAATCCGGTGCACCAGCCGGCTCTCCTCCGGCCGCCCCGGCACGATCGCCGGCCCCGATTTCCCCCCGCGCAGCAGCGACGCGTGCGTCCGCAAATCCAGCCCCGCCATCTGCTCCCGCCGCCCGTGGCAAACCCAGCACTTCGCCGACAGAATCGCCGTCACGTCCCGCTCGGCCACCGGCGGCTTCCGGTCCTCCCGCTCGATCCACGTCCGCACCGCGGTGATCTCCGCCGGCGTCAATTTCACCCCGCCCACCGGCATCTTCCCCGTCGTCACCATCGACAGCAGCAAACTGTCCGAAGGCTTCCCCGGCACGATCGCCGCCCCGGACTTCCCGCCCCGCAGCACGTCGTCCACCGTCTCGAGCGACAGCCCCCCGCTCCGCGCCTTCGCGCTATGGCAACCCAGACACTTCGCGCGCAGCACCGGCTGCACGTCGGTCTCGAACAGTCCCGCCGCGAGAAGAAGCAATGGCCACATCACGCGGCCATTATATTCACTGGGTCCGGACCGCCGTCAGCGCTTCCTGCCCCGCCTCCGCCGGGCCCGGCTTCGCCGCCAGGTCCACGTCGATGTTCGCGTTGATGTTCTTGCAGATCGACGGCGTGCACGCCTGCCCCTGCACGTTGATCTTCGCCGTCCCCGCCCCGGTCCGCTTCACCTTCGCCGCGAACAGCGCTTCTTTCTCAAACCCCCACGAGAAGATCCGCAGCTCCGGCTTCGAGAAATCCATCAGCGCCGGCTGCCGCCACGGCCCCTCCACCGCCAGCCCCCCGGTCACCCCGAACGACGTCGGCTTGTCCATCCCGATCGCCTTCTTCCCCGCCAGCTTCTCGTTCGCCCGGATCGTGTTGTCCATCGAAAACGTGTGCCAGCCCTCGCCCAGCTTCAGGTGGACCAGCAGGTTCCCGCCGTCGTCAACCCGCGCCTTGTACGTCGCGCACACCACGTCGTCGACAAAAATCTCGACCGGCTTCGACCACTCGGCCGCCGGCAGCGCCAGCGCCGCCAGAAGGAAAAACAAAGGTTTCATTTGCGGAAGCTCATCCGGATGGTTTTGAGCGGCATCGTGATCTTCTGGCCGTCCCGCAGGACCTCCAGCGTCCCCGTGTCGCCCGGTTTCTTGTGCAGAATGATGTACAGCGACGCCGTGTCAGCGTACTCATCCACCTGTTTCCCGTCGATGCCGGTGATGATGTCGCCGGTCTTCAATTCGTGCGCCTGCACCGAATACGCCATCGCCGACACGTACTTCACCATGCTCGCGAACCCGTCGGCCGGCAGCCCGAGCTTGGCCTTCTCCTCCGCCGTCAGCGCCCGGTCGTCGAAATACGACCGCGGCTCCACCGACGACTGCCGCCACCGCGTGTCCGTCCACCACCACCGCGCCGGCAGCGCGATCGTCAAGTCGACGCCCACCCCCGCCCGGTCCACCGTCACCCGCGTCGATTTCGCCGTCCGCGGCACTTTGTCGTAGCGGTGCTGCATATCCGCGAACGTCCACACCGTGTCGCCTTCCCACTTCGCGATCCGGTCCCCCGCCTTCATCCCCGCCGCCGCCGCCGGCCCCGTCGCCTGCTTCACCACCAGCCCCTTCGGCACGTCGAGCTCGATCCCGATCGTCCGGATATCCGGCGACCGGAACAGGTGCACCAGCTTGTCCAGCGTCCCGTCTTTCTCTCGGTGCAGGTTCTGGAAGTCCCCGATCAGGTGGCACTCCACGCACGCGTTGGCCTTGAACGTCCGCTCCACCAGCATCGAATAGTTCCGCGGCGAATCCGCCTTCGGCCGCGCGACTTTCGCGAGCTGCCCGGCCTGGTACTGCCGGTGCAGATCCAGCCCCTTCTCCGCCGCCAGCGCCAGCGAGTCCAGGTTCAGATACGAGTCCGCCGACCGCGCGTCGCGCCCCCCGTACCGCATATAGATCTGTTCATCGGCGTTCAAAATGTAGAAGTAGATCGTGTTGTTCCGGTCGTGTTCGAACAGACCGATATCCACGTTGTCCATGCGGATGATCCGCACGCAAACGTAGTTGCGCAACTGCTTTCCGAGCGGTGAATCTGGCGGCGACAGCACAACCTGTGCGTCGAAAACTCGTCCGTTCGTTCAAGGCTCGCAGCGGTATTCGAGGAAGATCGGCTTGCCGGTCGCCCGCGCCTGCTTCAGCGCCTCCTGATAGTTGTCGAGCCAGACGATTTCGTCGGCGGCCGGCGTGCCCTGGGCAAACGCCGCCGCCGCAAACAGGAAAAGTACGGTAAGAATGCGCATGATCGCTGTCAGCTACTATTATCCGGCGATCCGCGACCCGAAAACGTTACGACAAGCCGCTTAACGCAGCACGAACGGTTCGACAGCCACTGCCCGGCGCACCTGCCACTGCCGGGCTTTTTGCAACAGGACTTCGGCATCGGGCAGCGCGGCCCCCAGCATCAACGCGGCCATGCCCAGCAGCAGATAACGGGAAAGAGGAGATTGGTTTGGCATAGGCCTTTTCTCACGCAAGCCCCATGCCAATCTCTAACTCCTTAAAAACAAAAGGCCCACCGGCAATCCGGCGGGCCCTGTCCTGTCTCGCGGGCGGAACGCGCTGTCCGCATCCGCACACTTCCCGGCGTTCTACCCCCGGCCCTTCGCCGCGGCCTTTTCCGCCTCGATCACCATCGGCGGCAGCCCCAGCTTCAGCCGCAGCTCCGTATCCAGCTTCGCCGCGATGTCCGGATTTTCCTTCAGGAAATTCTTCGCGTTCTCGCGCCCCTGCCCGATCCGGTCGCCCTGGAAGCTGTACCACGAACCCGACTTCTCCACCAGATTGTTCGCCACGCCCAGGTCGATCAGATCCCCTTCCTTCGAGATCCCCTCCCCGTACATGATGTCGAACTCCGCTTCCCGGAACGGCGGCGCCACTTTGTTCTTCACCACCTTGACCTTCGTCCGGTTCCCCGTCACCTGGTCGCCCTCTTTAATCGCCGCGATCCGCCGGATGTCGATCCGCACCGACGAGTAGAACTTCAGCGCCCGCCCGCCCGACGTCGTCTCCGGATTCCCGAACATCACGCCGATCTTCTCCCGGATCTGATTGATGAAGATCAGGCACGTGTTCGACTTCGCCACCACGCCCGTCAACTTCCGCATCGCCTGCGACATCAGCCGCGCCTGAATGCCCACGAACGCGTCGCCCATCTCCCCGTCGAGTTCCGCCTTCGGCACCAGCGCCGCCACCGAGTCGACCACCAGCACGTCGATCGACCCCGACGCGATCAGCGAATTCGCGATCTCCAGCGCCTGCTCGGCGAAGTCCGGCTGCGACACCAGCATGTTGTCGATGTCCACCCCCAGCTTCACCGCGTAAACCGGGTCCAGCGCGTGTTCGACGTCCACGTACGCCGCAATCCCCCCGGCCTTCTGCGCCTGCGCCACCACCTGCAGCGCCAGCGTCGTCTTGCCCGACGATTCCGGCCCGAAAATTTCGATAATCCGTCCCCGCGGGAACCCGCCCACCCCCAGCGCGTAGTCCACCGAGATCGACCCCGACGAAATCGCCGGAATCGCCCCAACCGATTCCTTCGATCCCAGCCGCAGCACGGAACCCTTGCCAAACTGCTTCTCAATGGCGCCCAGCGTGGCTTGTAGCGCGCGGAGTTTCTCTTTTTCGTCGATCATCGCTAATCCCCAATTATAGTGCGGCCGGTTTTTGCAACCTATCGAAAGAGTGGTTGAGCGCCTCGAAAACTCTCATCTACCATAAAGCGAAAACAAAACTGCGCATGGGAACCGTGTTGGCGAAGGTCCCATGCGCAGGCTACGGCGGGAAACGCGGCTTTTATCGTTTCCGATGAGGCGAATAGGGGGAACTCCAGGGAAACGGGGACCCCTTCGCCACGGCCAGTTTCCGGACAACCGCGGCAAAACTCAAAACCAGATGCCGGCGCAACCCGCGCCGGACGGAAACCCGGGATTCCTAAGCCCGCGGCGGAGGCCGCTGGAACAACGAATGCGCCTGCGGCGCCGCCGCGAATCCGCTGCCCGTCCCGATTCCCACCGCTTCGCCCCACGCCGGTTCCGCCGGCGCCACCGCGCGCCAGGCCACGCCCGGCGCCTCGGTCAGCCGCACCAGCCCGACATTGGCGTTGCCCGCGTCACATCGACGCTCGACGGCCGATATCCCCGCCGCCACCACCGCGTGCCGCTTACAGCACCGGTGCGCGCTCTTCTCCCGCCGGCAGCACTTCTTCTCGCATTCCCCCAGCGTCACCGCCACCAGCGGCGCCGCCGTGATCATCGCCAGCGACAACAACACGAGCGCGCCCAGGGCGCGCCGGAAGCGTCCGGCAATGGTAAGCGGTCCGGTCAATGCACCGTTTAGAATACCGTAGTTTTATCCCGTCAAACACGAGCCGGTGGTCCGCCCGGCCTCGCTCCCGGAGGTCCCGCGGGCCGCACCGGCGCCGGACAGCAGTCCAGCGGGCACGCCGCCGGCCGCGCCGGCAGGTTCCCCACCGCCTGCGCCGGCGCCCCGTGCGTATACTCTTCCACCAGCTCCCGGATCATCTGCAAAAACTTCGGATGCGTCCCCGCCGTCGCCGCCCGCGTGAATCCCAGCCCCAACTCGTCGGCCAGATGCTTCGCCTCGTAATCGAGGTCGTACATCACCTCCATGTGGTCACTCAAGAACCCGATCGGCTGCACCACCACGTCCGTTGTCCCCGCGGCCTTCTCCTCCCGCAAAACGTCCAGGATGTCCGGCTCCAGCCACGGAATCTGCGGCGGGCCGCTCCGGCTCTGGTACGCCAGCCGGTAGTTTGCCCCCTCCGCCACCAGCCGCGAGGCTTCTTCCAACTGCTCCACATACGGGCTCGTGTTCGCCATCGACATCGGCACGCTGTGCGCCGTGAAGATTACCTTCGCCCCCGGCCGCTCCGCCAGCGCCGCCCGCAGCGACTCCCGCATCACTTCAATAAACAGCGGATGATTGAAAAACCGCCGCACCGTCACCACCTCAGGCGCCCCCTCGCCCACCTCCGCCTGCGCCTTCGCGATGTCCTCCCGGTACTGCCGGCACCCCGAATAGTTCGAAAACGCCGACGTCGGGAACGCCAGAATCTTCTTCCGCCCGTCGGCCATCATCTGCCGCATCGTATCGGCCAGAAACGGATGCCAGTTCCGGTTGCCCCAGTAAATCGGCAGCTCCAGGTGCAGGTCTTTCAACAGCGCCCGGCACTGATCGTTGATCGGGCTGATCCCGTCGAAATGGTAGTAGTGCTCGGCCACTTCGAGCAGCCGCTCCCGCGGCACCCCGCGCCCCCGCGTCACGTTCTCCAAAAACGGAAGCACATCTTCGTGTTTTTCAGGGCCGCCGAAGGACAGCAGCAGGAAAGCATCAAATCCGGCCATAAGTCTCCCCTCTACGATGCCGCCGCCAGCGCGGCGGGTACACCAATTCGATAACTCGGATACCGCAACTCCACCCCCAGCAGCCGCCGCACCGCCCGCCCGTCCACCCGGCGGTCCGCCCGCCGCGTCTCGTCCAGCGCCGCCGCCGGCGCGCTCGCCGGCAACGGAACCCCCAGCAATTCACAGCAAAACCGCGTAATCTCCCCGTTCGTCGACGGCTCGTCGTCCGCCACCGGCCACGTCCCGCCCAGCTCCCCCACCACCGCCGCCGCCGCCAGCGCCGCCAGGTCGTCCACATGGATCCGCGACGTGTAATTGCTCCCGTCCCCCGCGATCCGCCACCGCCCGATCCGGATCGACTCGTGCGCCCCCCGCCCCGGTCCGTAGATCGCCGCCGGCCGCAGCACGCACCACGACCACGGCCCCGCCATCACCGGTCCCTCCGCCGCCAGCCGCGCCGCCGCCCGCTCCGTCACCGGCGCCGCCGCGGTCGTCTCGTCCACGAAATGCGCGTCCCCGTAGACCCCCGTCGTCGACAGGTACACGATCCGCGCCGCCTTCCCGGCCAGCGCCTCGATCCCCGCCGTCTCCGGCGCCGACCACAGCACGCGCCAATCGTTCCCCGGCAACGCCAGCACCGGCGCGAGATCCGGCAGCGTCACCGCCAGGTCGCCCCCGTCCCGCCGCGTCGCGACGACCTCGTGCCCCTGCGCCCGGAGCAGGGAAGCCGTCCGCGCCCCCGTATACCCCGCGCCCAGCACCAGAATCCGCGCCATCGCTAAAAGTACTCGGGAATCTGCGCCTGCGCCGCCGCCAGCCGGTCCACCAGCTCCGGCCCCGGGTTCTTCCGCATCGCGATCTTCACTTCCATGTCCGCCTCTTCCCACCGCCGCTTCGTCACCAGGTGCTCGGCCAGCATCACGTGCGGTTCCGGATCCATCTCGTCGATCCGCTGCGCCTCGTGCAGCCAGTTCGTGAACGCCCGCACCTCGTTGGCCAGCAGCGACAGCCGCGCCAGCTCTTTGCACGCCGGCAGGTGGTCCGGGTCCAGCGTCACACACTCTTCGAGCGCCACAAACGCGTCGCCCAGTTGATCCGCCTCCGCCAGCCGGAGGCCCAGTTGATAATACTCTTCCGCCGTCATCTCACATTACGCCGTACTTCCGGAACGCCTCGACCGCGGACATTCCGCTTTCGATCGCCCGTCGCACCAGGTTCTCTCCCTCCAGTTTCTCAAATGCCCGCACGAGCGCCTCTTTCTCGGCCTCCTGCGGCACCACCAGCACGCCGTCCCGGTCGCCGAAGATGAGGTCTCCCGGCTGGATGAGAACGCCGCCCACGCGCACGGCCGTGCGGAAGTCCCGCACCTCGCCCCGCGGCCCCTGGTCCTGCGCGTAGCTCCCGTGGCCGAAGGTCGGGAACCCGAGCCGCAGAATGCCGTCGGTGTCCCGCGCATACCCGTCGAGGACCGCTCCCGCCGAGCCCAGATGCATCGCCCGGGTCGACATCAGCTCGCCCCACAGCGCGTAGGTCGGCGACGACCCCGCGGCGACATAGACCTCGTTCTTCTTCAGGTCGTCGAGCGCCTCGAGCATCAGTCCGAACGGTTTCCGCCCGGCCTCCTGTTCATCCGGCAGGTCGATCTCGAGCACGGGCATGGCCCGTCCCGCGACGACCATGTCATCCCTGAGTGGCCGGATCCGCGGGGGCAGGAAGCAGTGCAAGAACCCCATCTGGTCCAGAATGTCCCCAATGATCGCGCTGAACAGTTCCCGCTTGATCATGGGAAGCAGTTCGTCATCGGCCAGGTGCTGAATGGAAGGCATCAAAGTGAGCTTACCGCACCCACCCCAACCGTCCGACACCCCACCCTCTTCGGGGACATGCTTTAGCGTGTCCCCTCTTCCCCAACCAGCAACCCGCCCCAACACCACCCCCCCCCCCGATCGTCCGCAACCCCACCCCCCAAACCTACCGCAACAACTC
>CAYMTH010000002.1:25084-30924 GCA_964393235.1 uncultured Solibacteraceae bacterium
GCTGGCGCGCACGGTGAGTTGAAATAGGACAACGCCCCCTTCCCCTCCCCACTCCGGAGCTCCCCCCTCGCCCACCGCTCCAGCAAAACCTCCACCCTCTCCTTCCGCCCCCACGACGCCGCCAGAAACAACGGCGTCGCCCCCCGCGCCGTATCCCGCGCATCAATCGCCGCCCCCTTCTCCAACAACAGCGCCGCCGCCGCCGTATGCCCCCCCAGCGCCGCGTCGTGCAACGGCGTCGCCCCGTCCGCATTCCGCGCCCCCGCCTCCAACCCCGCCCCCAGCAGCACCCGCATCCCCTCCACATGCCCTTTCAACGCCGCGTCAAACAGCATCTCCGGCCGCGCCTTCGCCCCCCGCCCCAACAGCCACCGCATCAAGTCCGCATGCCCGCTATTCACCGCCCCCGCCAACAATTTCTGCCCATCCCCTAACGCCGCCCCCGCCTCCAAAAGCCGGTCCGCCACCTCCAAAAACCGCATCCGCAGCGCCACCTCCACCGGCCGCGCCCCCTCCCCGTCCGCCGCGTTCGCATCCGCCCCCGCCGCCGTCAACAGCCCCACCACGTCCGCCGCGCCCTTCTGCACCGCCACATGCAGCGGCTGCATCCCCGTCTTCGGGTTCCGCCGCTTCGCATCCGCCCCCCGCCCCAGCAGGATCTTCACAATCCCCGCCTGCCCGCGGAAACACGCCTCATCGAGCGGCGTCGCCCCGCTCTCGTCCACCACGTCCGGCCCGCCGAACCGCCCCAGCAGCTCCACAAACAGCGCCTCGTACCCCCGGTTCGCCGCCAGATGCAGCACCGTCGCCCCCGCCCGGTCCGTCGCCCGCAGGTTCGCGCCCTTCTCGAGCAGCAGCGCCGCCACGTCCCCCCGGTTCGTGATCACCGCATAATGCAGCGGCGTCGACCCGCCTTCCACGTGCCGCGCATTCACATCCGCCCCGGCCTCGATCAGCACCCGCACCACGTCCAGATGCCCGCTCCACGCGGCATCGTGCAACGCCGTCCCGCCCAGCGTATCCGGCGCGCTCACCGCCACCCCGGCCTTCAGCAGCGCGCGCACTTTCTCCACGTCGCCCGCCCGCGCCGCCGTGTGCAGCTCGCTGGCCCCCAGGACCAGCGAGCTCAATAACAACAGGCTAGCCGCGATCCCCGAGCGCCACGTAGTCCCGCTTCGGCGAGCCAAGATAGATCTGCCGCGGACGGCCAATTTTCTGATCCTCATCGCACATCAGCTCTTCCCACTGGCTCAACCATCCGCTCACGCGCGGAATCGCGAACAACACCGTGAACATCTCCGCCGGGAAGCCCAGCGCCTCGTAGATCAGACCCGAGTAGAAGTCGACGTTCGGATACAGCTTCCGCTTGATGAAGTACTCATCGTGCAGCGCGATCTTCTCGAGCTCGGAAGCGACATCGAGCAGCGGGTTCTTCCCCGTCACCGCGAACACTTCCTCCGTCGCGTGCTTGATGATCCTCGCCCGCGGATCGTAGTTCTTGTACACCCGGTGCCCGAAGCCCATCAGCCGGCCTTCGCCGGCCTTGACCTTCTCGATGAACCCCGGAATGTTCTCCACCGACCCGATCTGCCGCAGCATCCGCAGCACCGCTTCGTTCGCCCCGCCGTGCAGCGGGCCGTACAGCGCCGCCGAAGCCGCCGCCAGCGACGAGAACGGATCCGCCTGCGAGCTCCCCACCAGCCGCATCGTCGACGTCGAGCAGTTCTGCTCGTGGTCGGCGTGCAGGATGAACAGAATGTCCACCGCCCGCACCAGCCGCGGATCGGGCTCTTTCTCAAACAGCATGTACAGGAAGTTCGCAGCGAACGACAGGTCCGTCCGCGGCGCCACCATCGGCAGCCCCTTCCGGAACCGGTAGCCCCACGCGCCCAGCGTCATCGCCTGCGCCAAACCCCGGTAGATCTGCTTCGTCCGGTTCTCTTTGTCCAAAACCTTCTTCGCGTCCGGATACGCCGACGCCATCGCCGCGAAACCCGTCATCAACAGCGACATCGGGTGCGCGTCCTTCCCGAACCCGTCGTAGATCCGCGCGAAGTTCTCCGGCAGCGCCAGGTTCGCGTTGATCTCGGCCGTAAACGCGGCCAGCTGCTCGGCGTTGGGCAACTCCCCGTGCCACAACAGATACGCCGTCTCCAGGTAGCTCCCGTGATCGGCCAGCTGCTCGATCGGATAGCCGCGGTAGTTCAGAATGCCCTTGTCGCCGTCGATGAACGTGATCGTACTCTTGCAAGCCGCCGTGTTCATGTAGGCCGGGTCATAGGTCATCAAGCCGAAATCGTCGTCTTGGACCCTGATCTTCCGCAGGTCGGTCGCCCGGATCGTCTCATGCTGAATCGGCACTTCGTAGGTTTTGCCGGTTCTGTTGTCGGTGATGGTAAGGGTTTCGGAAGGCATAACGGGGAGTGGGAAACAACCAGATTATCGAAATTTCTACTTCGCGGCTTTTTTCGCCGCCGGAGCCGCGCCGCGCCCCAGGAGCTTCTGCACCTCGGCCGCCAGCCCGTCCCCTTCCAGCAACGCTTTCGTCGCGTCGCTGTAGGCAAAATCGTTTCGGATCATGCCCTGCTGGTCAATGATGAATACGTGCGGGATCGTGATGGAAGGATTCTTCGGCGTCACTTTCAGATACGCCGCCGCCACCTGTCCGCAATCGAACAGCACCGGCGTCGTCAGCTTGTTCGCCACAAGATACTGCGATACCGTCTGCTGGTTATCCGGCGGATTGACGATCGAAAGGACCGCCACCTGCGTCCCGAACTTCTGCTTGATCTTCTCCAGGTTCTTGGCCACACTCAGGCAGTGCGGACACGTCGTCCGCATCACGTCGACGATGACAACCTTCCCCCGGTGGTCCTGAATATCGTGGTAATTCAGGTTGAGGTCCGGCAAAGCAAACCCCGGCGCCCGCCGCCCCGACAATTCACCAGCCCCAAACAGCACCGGCAAACACGCGGCGGCCAAAAGCAGAAGAAACTTACGCATAATCCATTATCAGTCTACACCCCTATTTCCCGTTTGCATGAATCCCTTTTCACCTTCCGCCCCCCGGCCGCATAATTTAACCCTCTTCCTCCTCGCGGCCCTCCTCGCCCCCGCCGCGTCGGTCGAATTCCTGACCTCTTCCGATCCCCCCGCCCTCACCGTCGGCCCCGCCGAAGTCCGTTCGTCCCTCCTCCCCTCCCTCACCTGCGCCGGCTACACCACCAACCTGCAGATTCCCTCCATCTCCTTCGGCGGTCCGCCTGTCCCGCCCCGCCTCCATCTCACCCGTTTCCTCGACCCGAACCCTCGCTGCTCTCTCTCCGGCGAACTGCCCCTTCCCGGGCTCCGGAACGATTACAACGGCAACCCGGTCCAAGGCGTCCCGCGGTACCGCCGCGCCCTCCTCCGCGAACTCTGGCCCGGCGTCGATCTCGCCGTCGAACACCGCGACGGCCGCTTCCGCCTCTCGTTCCTCCTCGAGTCCGCCGCCCATGCCGGCCTCGTCCGTCTGCAACCCGACTCCCCGGACTCCCTCCTCCGCTTCTCCTATTTCCAAACCGCCACCCTCCGCGCCGAAGAACTCACCCCCTACGGCCCCCAACCCCTCCCCGTCGAGCGCCTCACGGCCGAGGCCCCCTTCCGCATCCCCGCCCCCACCCCGCACCCCGTCCGCATCATCCTCGAAGTCCCCGCCGCCGAAAACGAACCCGGCCCCTACTTCTCCCGCCGCGACGAATCCGGCGACCGCTACGAGCTGAACGGCCGCTCCATCCGCCGCCTCTCCCCCGCCGGCGAGGTGCGGTACGAAACCCGTCTCCCCGGCCTCTTCCCCAATGCGCTGCTACCCGCCGGCGACCTGCTCCTGGTCACCGGCCGCGACACCCCGGGGGCCACCGTCGCCGTCCTCGACCGGTCTTCTGGCCGCCTGCGATTCACCCGCCTGCTCCAACCCGGCTGGCCGGCCGAAGCCCTCGGCCCTGCCGTCGACCGCCGCGGCCGGCTCCACGTCTTCGTCGCCCTGCGCTCGCGGCTCGGACCCTTCGGAGGCGCTGACTGCCCCCATTACGGACAGTTCCTTTCCTTTGTCGACCGTTGCCGCCACATCACCCTCACTCCCGCCGGCGATATCCTCGACGCCGCCGACGCCCCGCTCAGTCCCGTGCTCACGCCCGACGGTGAGCTCCATTCCGGTGCCGTCGGTCTTTCCCCGACCGATTCGGTTGTCTCCGCCGTCGCCGACCGCGACGGCGGCGTGTGGGTTTCGGTCTCCGACTGGCAGGGGCGGAGGGACCGTCTCCTTCATCGTCCACCTGCCGCGCGCCAACCCTACGACGTACCCGGCGTCGACGTATCGGGCGTGCTCACCGTCGACGGCGACGAGCTCTTCCTGGCCGCATACGCCGACGCCAGCATCCTACCCGCGTCCCCGGACGCGGCTCTCTCCGCCCCGTGCCCGGAGGGCTCGAGCATGCTCCTCCGTCTCTCCCTTGACGGTGTAGTCCGCCACGTCACCTACCTGCCGGACGGACTCGACGCCTATCCCGGCCGGGACCACGCCCCCCGTCGTGCCGACGCGCTCATCGATTGGGCCCGCCATACCCTCAACCCCGCGGCCCCCGCGCCCCCGGCCTACGCCTGTTTCGAGTCCCGGACCTTCTTGCCATGGGTATCCGCCGACCCCTTTCTCACCCTCCCGGTCCGTGGAGTCGAAGACGCCTCCCCCTGGACCTCCCCGGCGCCCTATCCAACGGATCTCCGCGGCTGGTCGATCCTGTTCGACGGCCGCCCGGCGGGCATCGTCTCCCTCACCCGCGATGCGGTAACAGGCCTCCCCCCGCCGGACCTATCCGGCGGCGTCGAAGTCGAAACCACCTACCGCGGCCGCCGCACCGCCCGGTACTACCTCTCCTTTTAGCGCCCACCCAACCGCCTCCCAACCCGCTACAATCAATCCCCGTGGACCCCGTACTCGTCATCGGCGCCACCGGCCACCTCGGTTTTGCCGCCGTCCGTGAACTCCTCGCCCGCGGCATCCCCGTCCGCGCCCTCGTCCGCGATCCCGCCAAATCCCCCCGCCTCCAATCCGCCGGCGCCCAACCCGTCCCCGGCGACCTCACCGATCCCGCCTCCCTCGCCTCCGCCTGCCGCGCCGTCTCCGCCATCGTCGCCACCGCCAACGCCGCCATCCCCGCCCACGGCGCCGACACCTTCAGCGCCGTCGACGACCTCGGCTACCAGAACCTCCTCGACGCCGCCCGCCGCGCCGCCGTCCCCCGCATCGTCTACACCTCCGTCATCCCCGTCCGCGGCCCCGTCCCCCCTCTCTTCCAGCGCAAGTACCGCACCGCCGAACGCATCGCCGCGAGCGGCCTCGACCACGTCATCTTCCAGCCCCCCGCCTTCATGGACATCGCCTTCGCCATGATGGGCTCCGACATCCCCATCCGCGACGTCGAATGGCCCTCCGTCACCCGCCCCTTCCCCATGGCCCGCGACTTCTTCGCCTCCATCCGCCGCTCCACCGACGACAACCCCGCCGCCCCCCTCCCGGGCCCAGCGCCGGGTGAGATCCGAGTCGGGTCGGCGCATGTGAGTGGCGCCGAGGGGGTCGAGTGGCGCCGAGGGGGCCGGGCCGTTGCAGGCGGTGGCAGAAGCGCTGGAGGTGGACGCCGCCCACACGCATCGGGCAGCCACGGATCTGGAGCGCTGGCAGGTGGTGAAGGGGCTGCTGGAGGACCCCGCGCGCCGCTTCAGCTACGTGGAGCAGGGGGTTTTCCAGCTGTTTTTTGAGAGCGCGCCCAAGAGCATGCAGGCCACCGTGCGGGGCCTCGTTGCGG
>CAYMTH010000003.1:0-29283 GCA_964393235.1 uncultured Solibacteraceae bacterium
GGTGGCGCCGCAGCCGGCGGCGCAGCAGGCGGGTCGGCCGGCCGCGGCGGCGCAGGCCCCGGCGCAGGGGCAGGGCCAGGCGGCACCGGCGGCGACGCCGGCTCCGACGCAGGGCGCGAGCACGGGCGGGCTGCAGTTGGAGAACGCCTCGCTTACGGCGGTGATCGATATTCTGGCGCGGCAGTTGAAGATCAACTACATTCTGGACCCGCGGGTGAAGGGCGGGATCATCCTCAATACGTACGGGGAGACGAAGTCGCTGAGCAGCCGGGAGCTGCTCGATATGATCCTGCGGATCAACGGGTTCGCGATGGTGCAGGTGGGGGACATCTACCGCATCGTGCCGATGGCGGATGCGGCGCGGCTGCCGATAAAGCCGTCGATCAACCAGAAAGATCTGCCGGACAGCGAGCAGATCGTGTTGAACCTGATCTTTTTGAAGTACGCGAACGTGGATGAGCTGACGAAGCTGCTGAACCCGTTCATGGGCGAGAACTCGCAGACGTGGGCGTATCCGCCGGCGAATCTGCTGCTGATTCTGGATTCGGCGCGGTCGATGCGGAGGACGATGGAGCTGATCGCGCTGTTCGACAACGACTCGTTCGCGGGGAGCCGGGTGAAGCTGTTCGAGACGACGCACGCGCGGCCGTCGGAGTTGACGAAGGAGATCGATACGATCTTCAAGGGCATTTCGCTCAACGAGAAGCAGTCGCCGATCAAGTTCATTCCGGTGGACCGGATCAACACGATCATCACGGTGGCGGCGAACCCGTCGGCGTTCGATGAGGTGGGGAAGTGGATCAAGAAGCTGGACACGCCGGTGAAGATTACGTCGGGGTCGATCGATAACTATGTTTACCGGGTGAAGTACGGGCGGGCGGATCTGCTGGCGGCGTCGATCATGATGCTGTACGGCGGGTATGGGTTCGGGATGGGTGGATTCGGGATGGGCATGGGCGGGTTTGGCATGGGGATGGGGGGTATGGGGATGGGCGGTATGGGCATGGGTGGGATGGGGATGGGTGGAATGGGGATGGGCATGAGCGGTATGGGAATGGGCATGGGGATGCCGGTGGGGATAGGGCCGTCGGCGATGGGGATGTACGGACCGGGCGCGGGGGCGACGATGGCTTACAACACGGGCGCGGGGACGGGCTACGGGGCGGCGCCGGGCGCGGTGCAGTCCGGGAATATTCCGCCGGTGGGGGGCGGTGCGGACGGGACGGGCACGTATCTGGGATCGCAGATGGGCGGGGCGTTTGGACGGATTCCGCGGGTGGTGCCGAATCCGATGGACAACTCGCTGATCATCCAGGGGACGCCGCAGGAGTACGAGGGCATCCACAAGATTCTGCGGCAGCTGGACATTCCGCCGCGGCAGGTGCTGATCGACGCGAAGATTTATGAAGTCTCGCTGACGGGGGCGTTTGCGAACGGGATCGCGGCCTATATTCAGAACCGGGACAAGCCGATCGAGGGGGCGCCGAAGCTGGGGACGAAGATGCTGCAGGGGTATCTGTCGGGCGGGACGGTCGGGCTGACGGCGGGGGCGCTGGTGGGGCAGAGCCGGGAGTTGCTGGCGTTCATGTCGAGCCAGGACGTGGAGTCGCGGACGAAGGTGATTTCGGCGCCGTCGGTGATTGCGACGGACTCGATTTCGGCGTCGATCAACGTGGGTACCGAGGTGCCGACGCTGGCGTCGCAGGCGGTGACGGGCGTGCAGTCGGGCGGGAGTTCGCTGTTCGCGAATACGATTCAGAACCGGCAGACGGGTGTTACGTTGAACATCACGGCGCGGGTGAATCCGAGCGGGATCGTGACGCTGATGGTGAACCAGGACGTGAGCGCGCCACAGGGGGCGGCGTCGGGCGGGATTCAGTCGCCGTCGTTCTCGCGGCGGTCGGTGCAGACGCAGGTGACGGTGGAGGACGGGGATACGATCGCGATCGGCGGGATTATCAACGAGAGCAACACGTACTCGTCGGCGGGGATTCCGTTCCTGCACCGGTTGCCGGTGGTGGGGGCGGCGTTCGGGAGCCGGTCCTACAGCCGGGAGCGGACGGAGTTGATCGTGTTCATGACGCCGCGGGTGATCTACGACACCAACGAGATGGCGGAAGCGAGCGAGGAGCTGAAGGGCCGGCTGCGGCAGTTGCGCCGGTTCGTGCGGGAATAGCGCGCCGCGAAACTCCGGCGGGCCGTCCGGGTTAGAATTCGAGTTGCCCCGTAATCCCGGGGCACTCCCTCTTTCCCAATGACGGCCCGCCATTTTGCATTCTTCCTTGCCGCGCTGGCAGTTTCGGCGCAGACGATCGACGTAGGTTCGGGCAACGGCCTGGACCCGGTGATCACGCAGCAGTTCGTGAACGCTTATTTCCGGAACGGGTTTTCGAACCTGGTTTCGCTGCCGCCGGTGGGATTGGTGCGGACGTTTGGCGGGACGGGGTTGATCCAGGAGTTCAACGACGCGGCGAAGACGTCGGGGGTGCGGCTGGCGCTGGTGAAGCCGAACACGTCGCTGGGGAGCGTGGAAGGCGTGCCGGACGTGCTGCAGGTGCTGTCGCTGGTGTATGCGCAGTACAACTCCGTCGGCGTGGGGACGGCGGGATTTCCGACGATGGACACGGCGACGTGTCCGAATCAGCCGACGGGGACGTGCTACTGGCAGGCGTTCACGAAGAATCACGCACTTTTCGCCTATTCTTCGGCGCTGGCGAACGGGGCGTCGGCGTTTACGACGCGGGATCCTTTCTATACCAACTGGGCGGCGAACGGGGGCGTGCTGACCTACGGGCCGGCGACTTCGGCCGAGACGGCGGTGACCTCGACGACTGGGACGGCGGCGACGGGGCAGAGTTTTGCCAATGGAATCATTTTCAATATCACGTCGGGAACGCTGTCCGGGCGTCTGGTGGGTGTGCAGAATCCGGTCTATTCCGTCTATACGGCCAACGGCGGGGCGAGCGGATTTCTGGGGTTGCCGACCGGGCCGGAGCAGATTGTCGGGACGAAGCGGCGGCAGACGTTCGAGGGCGGGGCGATCGAGTACGAACCGGGGCAGGGGGGCGTGCTGCGGCTGCCGGTGGCGACGGTCAGCCTTTCGACGGCGATCACGACGCTGCGGCTGAAGTTGAACGACACCTATACGCTGGAAGCGATTCCGCGGGCGGCGAACGGGGACGCGTTGACGGACCGGAACGTGTCGTGGGTGACGACGAACGGGCGGGTGGTGACGATTCAGGCCAACGGGCGGGCGGCGACGCTGCGGGCCGTGGGCGGGGGCGTGGCAACGGTGACGGCGGTGAGCGAGGGGAAGATCAGCGCGGCGATCGCGGTGTCGGTGCAGGCGCCGTGCTGCCAGGTGGGAGAGGGCGCGCCGTCGGCCGTGAGCGCGCAGGCGTTCGCGGACGCGGTGACGCGGAACCGGCTGACGCTGCAGTTGCCGGGGCCGAGCCCGGTGCGGCGCGTGGCGTCGGGCTATCAGCAGGAGCTGGCGACGACGGGCGGGGCGCGGGTGGTGCTGGCGCTGCCGGACCGGGCGCCGCAGGCGTGGGTTTTGACGGGCACGATTCTCACCGCGTTTGAACAGGCGGGCGGGGCGGCGGGGCCGCTGGGCTATCCGGCGGGCGACGCGACGGCCGGGGGGCGGCAGAATTTTGAAGGCGGGGCGCTGGCGGGGACGCCGGTGCAGGTGGTGACGGGCGGGATTCTGGCCCGGTGGGCGTTGTTGGGATATGAGACGGGTTCGATCGGGGCTCCGGCGGGGGCGGCGGGGCCGTTTTCGACGTTCGCGGCGTCGGCCGGGGTGCAGCAGGCGTTCCGGTCGGGGCTGCTGGTGCAGTTGCAGTCCGGGGCGCTGGCGGGGCGGACGCTGCTGGTGGCCGGACCGGTGCTGGCGCGGTACCAGGCGCTGGGCGGAGCGGCGGGTCGGATGGGCGCGCCGGTGAACGAGGAGTTCGCGACGGGCGGGCGGCGGCGGCAGGATTTCGAGGGCGGTCATATGGAATATGACCCGGCGAGCGGCGTGGTGACGGTGGTGGAGAGCGGGCGGAAGCCGACGATTTCGGCGATTCCGGCGTCGGCGGTGGCGGGGTCGCGGATCCGGCTGGCGGCGGGGGGATTCCCGGACAACTCGACGCTGCGGATCAGCGTGACGGGGCAGGCGGATTTCGTGGTGCGGACGGCGAGCGGGGCGTATGCGTGGGACGCGTGGATTCCGGCGGACACGACGTCGCGGACGGTGACGATGCGGGCGGTGGTGACGACGGATGCGACGGTGGTGGCGACGGGGACGTATACGGTCCGGTCGGCGGCGGAGGCGCGGCCGCGGTTGACGAAGGCGCGGGGGGCTGCGCAGTCGGGGGCGCCGGGGACGCGGCTGCCGATTCCGCTGCGGGTGAATTTGCGGGATGAGAGCGGGACGCCGCTGGTGGGCGTTGCCGTGGTGTTTACTGCCTCGCCCGGGGCGGAGGTGTCGCCGCGGACGGCTGCCACCGACTTGAATGGCGACGCGGAGACGGTGTTGCGGCTGCCGGCGGGCGCGGGGATTGCGCTGGCGACGGCGGAGGCGGCGCGGCAGGTGGTGACGTTCCAGGCGCAGTCGGCGGGGTCGAGCGTGTCGAGCTTCCCGCAGGTGACGTTTGACGGGGACGCGTATGTGGGGTCGGCGGCGGCGATTTTGAAGTATTTTCAGGACCGGGGGGAGTTGGGGAACGCGGTGGGCGTGGTGACGCCGGCGGCGGTCGACTCCTACTTGCGGAACTTCTGTTTGCTGGACAGCCAGGCGAATCAGATTTGCGACGGATATCTGGCGAGCCCGGAGCGGCCGAACCTGTGGCGGCTGATGAATTTCGCGGGCGGGGCGCTGGAGTTGCTGCCGGTGGCGGCGACGGAGGCGGGGATACGGGAGGCGCTGGCGGCGGGGTCGCCGGTGCTGGTGAGTTTGCGGCTGGCGGACGGGTCCGGGACGGCGGCGGTGGCGACGGGAGTGGGGGCGGACGGGGGGATTCTGTTGATGGATCCGAACCCGCGGACGCCGAGGGCGGGGTTGGGTGATTATCTGGGTTTGGGCGCGCGGATCGCGGGGGCGTTGCGGTTTGTGCCGCGGGCGCCGGCGAGCGGCGGGTTTTTGTTGACGGTCTCCGGGACGGCGGCGTCGGCGGCATCGCCGGCAGGGGCGTGCGGGCCGGCGTTCGGGGTTCCGACGGGGACCGATGTGACGGCGCTGTTTGTGTATTGCGACGGGTCGCAGACGGTGTATCAGGCCGAAGTCGCGGCTCCGGCGGCGTACCGGGGCGCGTTGACGGACCTGGCGGCGGGTGGATCGAGGTTTGAGATTAACGGGCTGCGGGCCGGGGCGTTCCGGATTTCGCGACCGGCGGTGCAGTGGGAGGTGTCGACGCTGGAGGCTGGATTCCAGGCGACGTCGGTGTTGAACGCGGCGAGCTTCAATCCGGACTTTGCGCCGGGGACGGCGGTATCGATCTTCGGGCTGGGGTTGGCGCGGGAGGGAGGGTCGACGACGGTGGAGGTTGGGGGGCAGGCGGCGGCGGTGTTGTTTGCGACGCCGTTCCAGGTGAATGCGGTGGTGCCGCTGGGGTTGACGCCCGGGTCGTGGCCGGTGCGGGTGACGAGCCCGTTCGGGACGGCGGAGGCGCAGGTGGAGGTGCGGGAGGCGGCGCCGGCGATCTTCCGGCTGTCGGCGACGCAGGCGGCGGTGACGAACCAGGACGGGTCGATCAACGCGCCGAACAATCCGGCGGCGCGGGGGCAGGTGATCGTTCTGTATGGAACGGGATTCGGGGCGGTGCGGGAGGCGCAGGGGGCGTTACGGCGGACGGAGTTGCCGGTGGCGGTGCGGGCGGGCGAGTTGGAGCTGCCGGTTGTGTACGCCGGACTCACTCCTGGGGCAATCGGACTCTATCAATTGAATGTGCAGTTGCCGGTGGAGATGGCGCCGGGGCTGTTTCAGAGCCTGGAGATCCGGCAGGGGGGCGTGGCGGCGAACCCGGTGGCGGTGGCAATCCGTTGATTCTAATCAGGTTGAGTTCCGGAGCGGAAGTTTACGGCGAGGGGGATCGGATCTTGCTGGCAGTTTGGCCCGGGGAATGCATATACTGTCTATAGCGAAAACCGGGTCCGAATCCGGATTTGCCGTGTTAGGCGTGAACACCAGCCGCGAGAATCCCGCGGTAAAAGATCTCAAAAAAACAAAACAAACATCCCCGCTGACCAGGCGGCCCCGCTCGAAACTAACCCGGCTGAAGGCCGGACCGGCCGAGCGAAGGGAAGCCGGGAACGGCACCAAACTTTGGGCATTCTTTGTCAATTCAAGTTTTGAAAACTCTCAAGGAGAAGGAAATGGTAGATTTCCGCAAGTGGTTCCCTGCTTTGGCAGTGGCCGCGCTGGCCTTTGGCGCAGCGTCCACGGCCAATGCGCAGCAGGTCGCCGCGTTTAGCTGTGTTGGAAACGCCGGCGTCCCGCCCATCGTCCGGGCGGAAGGTTTGGCCGAATTGGTCGGCGACCTGGTTTTGAATTGCAATGGTGGTACTCCGACTGCTCTTGGCAGCCCGGTTCCCCAGGCGAACGTTCAGATCTTCCTGAACACCAACGTTACGAGCCGGCTGACGAACGATCCCTGGAGCGAAGCGCTCCTGATGATCGACGAGCCGGGTACGTCTGCGCAGCGTTACTGCTCGCAGAACGGCGGTTGCGCGATCAACGGTGTTGGCACCGATGCCGGTACCGATGCCCGTGTTGACGGTGTTGACTATGATGATGCTACGGGTTCCATTCCGAACATCTATCAGGGCCGGCAGTCGGGTGCGAACTCGATCGTGTGGCTCGGTGTGCCGATCGACCCGCCCGGGACGAACGCGACCCGCATCATCCGCATCACGAACGTCCGCGCGAACGCGAATCAGCTGGGTGTTTCGTCCACGCTGATCCCGACGCAGATCGTGATGTTCATCTCGGTGACCGGTACGACGTCTGTGCCGATCAACAACCCGCAGCAGACGGTGGCCTTCATCCAGCCGGGCCTGAGCTTCTCGGTCCGTCAGGTTGTGAGCAGCTACCTGCAGTGCGTGTCGTTCAACGGCGCCGCCGCGACGGATACGTCGAAGGCGTTGTCCGGTGGTCTGGGCACGGTTGTGCGCTTCTCGGAAGGCTTCGCCAGCGCGTTCAAGCGCCGGAACGTTGCCGCCTGGGTTGACAACGACACGTCGCCGACGCCTGTGAATCAGAACGCGCCTGGCGCCATTTACAACACGGAGTCTGGTTTCTACAACAGCACGCCGAACGTTGTGGTTGGTTCCGCGAACGGGCTGAGCGCCGCTGGCCTGGCCGATCACGGCACGCGCCTGATGGCCCGCTTCGCCAACGTTCCCGCCGGTGTGGCCCTGTACGCTTCGGTGTACCCGGTCCGTACCTGCTCGGATTGCGGTGTCAGCGGCCGTCCGGCCATCACGGGTGTGGTTGCTTCGGCGACGTCGACCTCCGCTGCTGCGCGTCTGGTTACGACCGACGCCAACGGTGGGGGCTCGTTCTCTCGCGCCACGATCACCAACAGCTCGTCGTTCGACACCGGCGCCTCGACGGCTCCGATCGCTCTGAACAACGGCGCTGGCATGGCCGTGTGGGAAGTGCTGAACGCCGACCCGCTCACCTCGCAGACCTTTGAATTTGGCGTCGGCGTTTCCTACGTCGCCAACACCTCCAACAACCTGCCTGGTCTGGGCACGGCCACGGTGGCCGGCAGCTTCGCGCCGCTGAGCACCGTGACGACCGCCTCGGCTTCGGCTCCGCTGCCGCGCTTTGCTGACACCAGCTCGGCCCGCAGCATCTTCACGATCAACCCCTGCACCACGAACCTCCTGTTCGTGTTCCTGACCAACCAGGCTGGGTTCGACTCGGGTATTGCGATCAGCAACACCTCGGTTGATCCGTTTGGTACGGCTCCGCAGAGCGGTCCTTGCAAGCTGAACTACTACGGTGAGACGACCGGTGGTGGCGCTGCTCCGGCGGCGCAGACCTCGGCTGTTGTCCCCGCTGGCAAGCAGCTGACGGCCGTTCTGTCGACGGGTGGTAACTATGGGATCGCGGCGACGCCGGGCTTCCAGGGTTACATGATCGCTCAGTGCCAGTTCCAGTACGCGCACGGCTTCGCTTTCATCAGCGACGTCGGTGCGAACCGCGTTTCGGAAGCTTATCTCGCCCTCGTCCTCGACGGCGCGCTCAGCCCCCGTACGCTGTTCCTCAGCGAAGTCCTGGGCCACTAAAGCGATCGCCTTCGCAGGCGTAGCTCAAGGGTAGAGGGGGAGGCTCCGGCCTCCCCCTTTTTCTATTTGCGGGGCTGTGGCCCCTGTGTCAGGCGGCCACAGTCCCGAGTCGCCGTTGTACGGCGGAATAGCCAGTTCGCTGTAGGCTGGCTCGTGTTTTCAGGTAGTTGGGAGCGGCCGCGGAGTGGCCGGCGGCGTGCAAGAAAGAAGACGCCGCCGGCCAGGCAGGCTGGCGGGGCGAACTTGACTTCGTGGTAGTCGAATGCTACTGATAGTCAAATTGCCCCTTTTTTAGGTTAGGCGGCGACGAAGAAGTACAAAACAAAAACAACACACATTAAAATTAGCGCCTCCTCCGCGCCACGCGATGCGCAACTAACCCGGCCACCCGCCGGACCGGCCGCACCGGGTGAGCGAGAGGAAGCACCAAACTCTGGGTAGTATTTCATCAGTTCTACTGATTCTTGTTAAGGAGAAGGAAATGGTAGATTTCCGCAAGTGGTTCCCTGCTTTGGCAGTGGCCGCGCTGGCCTTTGGCGCAGCGTCCACGGCCAATGCGCAGCAGGTCGCCGCGTTTAGCTGTGTTGGAAACGCCGGCGTCCCGCCCATCGTCCGGGCGGAAGGTTTGGCCGAATTGGTCGGCGACCTGGTTTTGAATTGCAATGGTGGTACTCCGACTGCTCTTGGCAGCCCGGTTCCCCAGGCGAACGTTCAGATCTTCCTGAACACCAACGTTACGAGCCGGCTGACGAACGATCCCTGGAGCGAAGCGCTCCTGATGATCGACGAGCCGGGTACGTCTGCGCAGCGTTACTGCTCGCAGAACGGCGGTTGCGCGATCAACGGTGTTGGCACCGATGCCGGTACCGATGCCCGTGTTGACGGTGTTGACTATGATGATGCTACGGGTTCCATTCCGAACATCTATCAGGGCCGGCAGTCGGGTGCGAACTCGATCGTGTGGCTCGGTGTGCCGATCGACCCGCCCGGGACGAACGCGACCCGCATCATCCGCATCACGAACGTCCGCGCGAACGCGAATCAGCTGGGTGTTTCGTCCACGCTGATCCCGACGCAGATCGTGATGTTCATCTCGGTGACCGGTACGACGTCTGTGCCGATCAACAACCCGCAGCAGACGGTGGCCTTCATCCAGCCGGGCCTGAGCTTCTCGGTCCGTCAGGTTGTGAGCAGCTACCTGCAGTGCGTGTCGTTCAACGGCGCCGCCGCGACGGATACGTCGAAGGCGTTGTCCGGTGGTCTGGGCACGGTTGTGCGCTTCTCGGAAGGCTTCGCCAGCGCGTTCAAGCGCCGGAACGTTGCCGCCTGGGTTGACAACGACACGTCGCCGACGCCTGTGAATCAGAACGCGCCTGGCGCCATTTACAACACGGAGTCTGGTTTCTACAACAGCACGCCGAACGTTGTGGTTGGTTCCGCGAACGGGCTGAGCGCCGCTGGCCTGGCCGATCACGGCACGCGCCTGATGGCCCGCTTCGCCAACGTTCCCGCCGGTGTGGCCCTGTACGCTTCGGTGTACCCGGTCCGTACCTGCTCGGATTGCGGTGTCAGCGGCCGTCCGGCCATCACGGGTGTGGTTGCTTCGGCGACGTCGACCTCCGCTGCTGCGCGTCTGGTTACGACCGACGCCAACGGTGGGGGCTCGTTCTCTCGCGCCACGATCACCAACAGCTCGTCGTTCGACACCGGCGCCTCGACGGCTCCGATCGCTCTGAACAACGGCGCTGGCATGGCCGTGTGGGAAGTGCTGAACGCCGACCCGCTCACCTCGCAGACCTTTGAATTTGGCGTCGGCGTTTCCTACGTCGCCAACACCTCCAACAACCTGCCTGGTCTGGGCACGGCCACGGTGGCCGGCAGCTTCGCGCCGCTGAGCACCGTGACGACCGCCTCGGCTTCGGCTCCGCTGCCGCGCTTTGCTGACACCAGCTCGGCCCGCAGCATCTTCACGATCAACCCCTGCACCACGAACCTCCTGTTCGTGTTCCTGACCAACCAGGCTGGGTTCGACTCGGGTATTGCGATCAGCAACACCTCGGTTGATCCGTTTGGTACGGCTCCGCAGAGCGGTCCTTGCAAGCTGAACTACTACGGTGAGACGACCGGTGGTGGCGCTGCTCCGGCGGCGCAGACCTCGGCTGTTGTCCCCGCTGGCAAGCAGCTGACGGCCGTTCTGTCGACGGGTGGTAACTATGGGATCGCGGCGACGCCGGGCTTCCAGGGTTACATGATCGCTCAGTGCCAGTTCCAGTACGCGCACGGCTTCGCTTTCATCAGCGACGTCGGTGCGAACCGCGTTTCGGAAGCTTATCTCGCCCTCGTCCTCGACGGCGCGCTCAGCCCCCGTACGCTGTTCCTCAGCGAAGTCCTGGGCCACTAAAGCGATCGCCTTCGCAGGCGTAGCTCAAGGGTAGAGGGGGAGGCTCCGGCCTCCCCCTCTGCTTTTCTATTCGAATTGTGTGTCAAATGTTTACCTTGCGGGCGACTTATTGGCGCATTTGCTTCAACTTCGCCGCTACCAATTTGAAGAGATGGTGTTAAGCTATAGGGTGTCCGCACCCACGTCCCGCTGGCGTATTCCCGCATCCCGCGTCTTTGAATCCCAACCCCAAGAGGTTTTAATGTCCATCTTTCGACGGACCCAGCAGCTGAGTGCTTGCGCCGTGCTGGCCACTATTGCCGCATTTGCGCAGCAAGCCCCGACCAATCTCTATCTGCTTCCGAACTCTTCCGCCGTAGCGCCGCTGACGACGTCGTTCCGGACCGATCCGTTTACCGTGTTTTCGTCGTTCCCGGTGCAGCCTGGGACCTCCATCCTGCTGATGCACCCGAACGGCCAGAAGCTGTACTCGGTGGCGCGCTCGGGCGCCGATACCTTGTGGGTGCTGGATGCGGCGAATCCGGGGAATGTGCTGAAGCGCGAGAGCCTGGGCACGCAGGCGGAAGCGGCGGCGTTGTCGCCGGACGGTCGGCGGTTGCTTGTGGTCGCGGGCGGTCTGCACATTTTTGACACGAGCAATGATACGCGGCTGATCACGGTGAGCGATGTGGGTAACAGCCCGACGGATGTCGCGGTGGCGCTGGATGGGTCGCGAGCGTTTGTGTTGAGCCCGGCGTCGAACCGGTTGACTGCGGTGGACCTGAACAACAACGCGGTGGCCGGGCCGGCGATTACGGTGCCGGGGCAGTCGACGGGCGTGGCGGTCGGGCCGAACGGCCTGCTGTACGTTTCGACGGTCAACCTGATGCAGGTGATCGACGGGCGGACGATGACGATCGTTCGGGAAATTCAGTTGAACGCGAGCCCAGGCAAGATGATCTTCACGCCGGACGGCCTGTACGGCCTGTGCGTCAATCGCACGCCGGTGACGGGTTCGTCGGTGATTCAGTTCGACCTGATCGGCAACAAAGTCCAGGCGACGATCCCGAACTTCCAGGTGGTGCTCGACCGGCTCGTTTTTGCCGCGGGCAACCGGGTCTACGGTATCTCGAACCAGACGGCGGGGCTGTTTGAAATTTCGGTCTCTCCGTTGAACATCAATCCGCCGCAGTTCGCGGGGATCAACCAGTTGACGAACGTGACTGATATCGCGGTATCAGGTGAAGTGCCGAACTCGCGGTTCATGTTTGTCTCGACGCCGGGCAGCCTGTACCGGCTGGACCTGTCGTCGAATCCCGCGCTGGGCGCGGGGCAGGTGGCGATTCCGACGCAGCCGGGGCCGATGGTCCATCTGCGTGCGCAGTCGACCGGGACGCCGACCTCGGTGCTTGCCTACAACACGGCGCAGACGACAACGCCGGGCGGAACGTACCGTCCGCTGATCGTGCGCGTGACCAACTCGGTCGGGCAGCCGCTGTTCGGCGTGAACGTTACGTTCTCGTCGGACAACTCGGGCGCGCAGATTCTGGGCGCGCAGGTGACGACGAATACGGAGGGCTGGGCGCAGACGACGGTGGTCGCGCCGCCGACGGCGGGCACCTTTAACGTCACCGCGGCGGCGGGTCCGGGACCCGGGCAGCCGACGGCGACGTTCGTACTGACGGCAAGCAGCGGTTCGTCGGGCGGTAGTACGACCGGCCTGCTGAGCATCCGCAGCGGCCAGGGCCAGATGGTTTCCGAGCAGTTCCTTCTGACGCAGCCGCTCACGGTACGTCTGGTGAACACGACCGGCAATCCGGTGACCGGGCAGACGATCACGTTCTCGCTGGCCAACGGCAATGGCACTCTGGCCACCTCGACCTTCGCGGGTGAGTCGCTGCCGAACACGACCTGTTCGGGCAATACGTGTACGGCGACGACGGACGCGCAGGGTCTGGCTTCGGTCAGCTTCCTGGCGACGGCGGTGCCGCCGGGCTTCTCCTTCACGCAGCAGACCATTTCGGCGACCAACGGCGATTCGACGGTGAACTTCATTCTTACGACGATTCTGAGCCAGTTGCCGGGCGGCGGCCAGGCGGCGCAGCCGCTGGTGGAGCGGCTGAAGCCGACCGACAACCTGATCGTCGCGCAGACCGGCACGACTGTGAACGAAGCGATTCAAGTGCGCGTGGTGGCGGCTGCGGGCATTCAGTCCGGCCAGCCGATCCCGAACGTGGCGCTGCGGGTACGTGCGGAAAACCTGGATCCGGCTCTCGGCCCGGTGGCCTTCTGCTCCGGTGACGGCGACGTGGCGCTGACCGATTCGAGCGGCATCGCGACCTGCAATCTGAAGGTGGCGGGCCGGTTGGGTCCGTCTTCTCTCGACGTCACCATCCGTGGCACGCAGCGGCTGGGTGGCTCGACGATCAACCTCGACGTGCGCCCCGGACCCCCGGCGACGCTGCGGATTCTGCAGGGCAACAACCAGAGCGGAAACCCCGCTGCGCGTCTCCCGCTGGCGTTCCTGGTGCAGATCGAAGATGCCTCCGGCAATATCCTGCCGGGGCAGACGGCGAACTGGGAAATCGTGACGCCGAATTCGATCACGCTCTCCAACATCGTGACCGTGGCGGACGCCAGCGGGCGCGTTTCGGCGCTTGGGACGCTCGGCTCGATCGCGGGTCAGAACCAGCTGCGGGTCCGCGTGGGCAACATCGTGCAGACGTTCAACTTTACGGTGAACCTCACGATCAGCAACATGGTGAAGACCGGTGGCGACGGGCAGACGACCGGTATAAACCAGTCGTTCGCGCAGGCGCTGGGTGTGGAAGTCCGCGACGAGCGGAACAATCCGGTGCCGAACCAGAACGTGACGTGGACGGTGGTGAGCGGCGCGGCGACGCTGAGCGGCGGTACGGTGCGGACGGACGCCAACGGGCGGTCGTCGGTGACGGTGACGGCCGGGTCGAGCGCGGGCACGGTGGTTGTGCGGGCTTCGCTCGGGAACCTGTCGCAGACGTTCACGCTGACGGTGCGGCCTCCGGGCCCGGTGTTCAACGCCGCGGGCATCGTGACGACGGCGCGGAACCAAGCCGGCGTTTCGCCGTGCGGTCTGGCGACGATCTTCGGGTCGAACATCGCGATCGGCGTGAGCGGCGTGGTGAACACGAACTTCCTGGGCGTCGGCGCGCTGCCGACGAGCTACAACAACGTCGAAGTGCTGATGGGCGGCATCGCGTCGCCGATCCTGGCGCTGTCGAACGTGGGTGGCGCGGAATCGATCGTGGTGCAGGCGCCTTGCGAACTGGCGCCGGGCCGCACTTCGGTCGTGATCCGCATCCCGGGCGCGCAGGCGCAGGTGGATAACGTGCAGGTGTTCCGCGGGGCTCCGGGAATCTTCGAGACCCCGGCCTCGGGCAGCCAGCGCGCGTTTGCCGCGATCGTCCGTCCGGACGGCAGCTACGTGACCCCGACCAACCCCGCCCTCCGCGGCGAAGTGGTTCTGGCGGCGGTGACGGGCCTCGGCCAGACAACTCCCGCGGCGGTGACGAACCGCGTCGGCAACGGCTCGCAGCAGGTGGCCGCGCCGCTCGTGGTGGGCGTCAACGACCAGGGTGTCCGCATCGTCTCGGCGACTTATGCGCCGGGCATGATCGGCGTCTACTGGGTCGCGTTTGAAATTCCGACCGAGACCGCTCCGGGCCTCTACCGCAGCTTTGCGATCGCTGTGGATCAGGGCAACGGAGACCTGGTGTTCGGCAATGGCAGCACCATCGCCGCCATTCAGTAATCCCCGCACGCTGGCATTCAGCCAAACAAAAAGACGGACCGGCCTACCAAGCCGGTCCGTTTTCTTTTGCCCCCGAATATAATGGAAAAATGTCCACTTTGGCCGCGCCTCCTCCGGAGGTCCTCGCGCAATACGAGGTCGTTATCGGCCTGGAAGTTCACGTCCAGCTAGCCACCCGTACGAAGATTTTCTGTTCCTGCCCGGTCGAGGTGGGACAGGCGCCCAACACGAACGTGTGTCCGGTGTGCCTGGGGCTGCCGGGAGCGCTGCCGGTGCTGAGCCGGCACGCCGTCGAGCTGGCGATCCGGGGCGCGCTGGCGCTGAACTGCGAGGTGCAGACCGAGTCGGTATTCGCGCGGAAGAACTACTTCTATCCGGACCTGCCGAAGGGGTATCAGATCTCGCAGTTCGACAAGCCGTACGCGCTGCGGGGCCACCTGGACATCCACGTGGACGGGCAGAAGAAGCGGATCGGGATCACGCGCATCCACATGGAGGACGACGCGGGCAAATCGCAGCACGACGGATTCCGGGATTCGGAAAAGTACACGTACGTCGACCTGAACCGGTCCGGGACGCCGCTGATCGAAATCGTCAGCGAGCCGGATATCCGGTCCTCGGAAGAGGCGTTCCAGTACATGACCGAGGTGAAACAGGCGTTGCAGTTCGCCGACGTTTCGACCTGCGACATGGAGAAGGGGCACCTGCGGTGCGACGCCAACGTGAGCGTGCGGAAGAAGGGATCGGACCGGCTGGGAACGCGGGCGGAGATCAAGAACGTCAACTCGTTCCGGTTCTTGAAGCAGGCCATCGAATTCGAGTTTGAACGGCAGGTGGCGATCGTCGAGTCGGGCGGGCGGATCGTTCAGGAGACGCGGTTGTACAACGCCGATTCGGGCGAGACGGTATCGATGCGTTCGAAGGAAGAGGCGCACGACTACCGCTACTTCCCGGAGCCGGATCTGGTGCCGCTGCACATCTCCGACGCGTGGCTGAACCGCGTGAAGGGCGAGATGCCGGAGTTGCCGCAGGCGCGGCGGGCGCGGTTCATCACCGACTACGGGCTGCGCGAGTACGACGCCGACGTGCTGACGGCGACGCGGGACCTCTCCGATTACTACGAGAAGGCGGCCGCGGCGTCGAAGGATCCGAAGGCCGTGGCGAACTGGGTGATGGGCGATCTGGCCGGGATGCTGAAGGCGGAGAGCAAGGAGATCGGCGAGTGCCCGATTCCGGCGGCGCATATCGCCGAGCTGGTGGATCTGATCGCGTCGGGCGAACTGTCGGGCAAGCTGGCCAAGGAGATCTTCCCGAAGATGTTTGCGAGCGGCGACGCGCCGCGGGCGATCATGGAGCGGGAAGGGTTGAAGCAGATCTCGGATACGTCGGCGCTCGAGAAGATGGTCGACGAGGTGATCGCGAACAATCCGAAGCAGGTGGAGCAGTACAAGGGTGGGAAGACGACGGTGATCGGGTTCCTGGTGGGCGCGGTGATGAAGGCGTCGCGCGGGCAGGCGAATCCGGCCACGGTGAACCAACTTCTCGCGGAAAAGCTGAAATAAGATAGCCAGCGCCGGGCCCGGTGCGCGATATTGAAAAGTGGGGGGCGCAGTGTGCCTCCCGCCTCGATATGATCACGGACGCATCGCGATGCAGGACCACATGTTCTTCACCGAACTTGTCGGGCTCAAGGTCTACGACCTTAAGGGCCGTAAGATCGGCCGTGTGCGCGACGTGGCCATCGTGCCGCTGGTCGATCCGAACCGCGTAGACCGGTATCTGCTGGGCGGGGGCTGGGCGTGGTTGACGGTGCGCCACGACCAGATTCAGACGATTTCGCTCGAGGGCATCTGGCTGCGGGACGAGCAGCTGACGCCATACCATCGCGACGACTACATGCTGCGGCTCGAGCGGGATCTGCTGGACCAGCAGATTATCGACGTCGAGGGGCGGAAGGTGGTGCGCGTCACCGATGTGACGTTCCAGCGGGTACAGGCGAACGGGCACGACGAACTGCGCGTGCAGGAGGTGGACATCGGGCTGCGTTCGATGTTCCGCCGGCTCGCGCAGGGGGTGTTGCCGCGGCCGATGATCCGTCGGATGATGATGCCGATTCCGGTGAATTCGATCCGGTGGGAGTTCTGCAACATCGTCGAGGCGGACCCGCAGCGGCGGTTGCGGCTGAATATTTCGACGCGGGCGCTGGAGGCGATGCACCCGGCGGACCTGGCCGATATCGTGGAAGAGCTGGGGCCGTCGGACCGCGAGGCGATCTTCGGGTCGCTCGATAGCGAAGTGGCCGCGGAGGCGCTGTCGGAGGTGGACCCGGATATTCAGGCGTCGATTCTCGAATCGCTGTCGGAGGAGAAGGCCGCCGAGATCGTCGAGGAGATGGATCCGGACGAGGCGGCGGACATTCTGGCCGATCTGGAAGAAGAAAAGTCGGACGCGATTCTTGAGGAGATGGACGACGAGCCGGCGCACGAAGTGGAGGAGTTGCTGGAGCACCGGGAGGACTCGGCCGGCGGGTTGATGAACACCGAGTACATCGCGGTGGCCGACAGTGCGACGGTGGGGGACGCGCTCACGTCGCTGCAAGGGCGCGACTACGCGCTGGAGGCGACGAACACGGTGTTTCTGATCGACGCCGAAGAGCGGCTGACCGGAGCGGTGCCGCTGGCGCGGCTGGTGCTGGCCGATCCGGCGGCGCCGATCGCGACGCTGCAGGCCGACCGGCTGGTGTCGGTGCCGGTGAAGGAGAGGCAGGACCGCGTGATCGCGACTTTCGACAAGTACAACCTGGTGGCGCTGCCGGTGGTGGATACCGAACGGCGGCTGATCGGGGTGATCACGGCCGACGACATTATTGCGGTGCTGCGGCAGGGCTGACGGATGTTCAAACGGCTCAAGTATCACATCGCGGTGTTCTTCTCGGTCGTCGGGCCGGGGTTCATCACGGCCGTCGTCGACAACGACGCGGGTGGGATCTTTACGTACTCGCAGGCGGGGGCGAAGTACGGCTATCTGCCGCTGTGGACGCTGCTGCCCATCATGGCGCTGCTGATCGTGACGCAGGAGATGTGCTCGCGGATGGGCGCGGTGACGGGCAAGGGGTTGAGCGACCTGATCCGGGAAGAGTTCGGTCTGCGCACCACGTTCTTCATCATGATGGCGCTGATCGGGGCGAACCTGACGAACGTGATGGCGAACTTCGCGGGCATTGCGAGTTCGCTCGAACTGTTCGGGATTACAAGATACATCACGATTCCAATCGGGGCGCTGGTGGTGTGGTTTCTCGTGGTGAAGGGCACCTACGAGAGCGTCGAACGGATCTTTCTGTTCGCGACGGCGATCTATGTCTGCTACATCGTCAGCGGCGTGCTGGTGAAGCCGGACTGGAAGGAGGCGGCGCTGTATTCGGTGCGGCCGGTGCTGCTGTTCGAGCCGGGCTACATCACGCTGCTGATCGGCATGGTGGGCACGAGCGTGGCGCCGTGGATGCAGTTCTATCTGCAGGCGGCGATTGTGGAGAAGGGCGTGAGCGCGAAGGAGTACGCGGAGTCGCGGCTGGAGGTGATCGTCGGGTGCGTGGTGATGACGGTGATTGCGTTCTTCATCATCGTGGCGTGCGCGGGGGCGATCTGGAGCGTGGCGCCGCGGGACATCAAGGACTCGACGGACGCGGCGCTGGGGTTGAAGCCATTTGGGGAATACGCCTACCTGCTGTTTTGCGCGGGGCTGTTGAACGCGTCGCTGTTCGCTGCGTGCATTCTGCCGCTGTCGACGGCGTACACGGTGTGCGAGGGGTTGGGGTTTGAGTCCGGGGTGAACAAGAACTGGCGGGAGGCGCCGGTGTTCTACTGGCTGTTCACGCTGCTGATCGTGATCGGGGGCGGGGTGATCCTGATTCCGGGGTTCCCGCTGGTGCGAATGATCCTGCTGTCGCAGGTGCTGAACGGCGTGCTGCTGCCGTTCGTGCTGATCTACATGACGCTGATCGTGAACCGGAAGACGATCATGCGGGACTGGACGAATTCGCGAGCTTACAACATTGTGGCGTGGGCGGCGGTGGCGATCATGATTGGGCTGACGGTGGCGCTGGTGGGCATCTCGCTCCGCGACATTTCCGGGTGAGAATGTCACCGCCCATTTGCGCTACACTCACGCTTGGTTACGATGCCTGATCTTGCCGACACAAACCTGCCCGCAAAAGACGTCATCCGGCACATCACCCACGAACTTCGCCAGCCGCTGAGCGCGCTCGACTCGATTGCCTTCTACCTGGAAATGACGGTTGGCGGAGAGGGGACGCCGCTGGCGGCGCAGGTGAGCCGGTTGCAGCAGATGGTGGACAACGCCAACTGGGTGCTGACCGATGCGCTGCACCTGATGCAGGCGGCGCCGCCGGCGCGGGATGTGGTGGACGCGAACGAACTGCTGGAAGAGACGCTGCAGGAGCCGTGGATCGCCGAGGGGATGGCGATCGAATGGTCCGGGGAGGTGTTGCCGGCGCTGTGGGTGGATCCGGAGCAGTTGCGCCATCTGGTGCGCAGCGTGCTACAGTTCCTGCGGCGGACGGCGGCCGAGCCGCGGGCGGTGATCCTGAAGGCGGCGGCATCGGCGACCGTGGTCACCATCACCTTTGTGACGAACGCACCGGAGGCCTCCACCGCGGAGATGTTCGAGCCGCTGGCGGCGAATCAACTGTACACGTCGCGTCGCATCGCGGAGTCCAACGGCGGCCGGCTGGCGGCGGCCAAGGACGACGGCGGGCGGCTGTCGATCGAGGTGGAATTGCCGGTGGCGGTGACGGCCTAGATCGAGGGGTCTTCGGTGCGCTTTTCCAGTTCTTTCACGCGCGCGGCGAGTTCCGGCAACGCGGCGACGTGGGCGAGTTGCCGCAGGTACTCTTTGAGCGGCCGCGCGGGCGTGCCCCAGTAGGTTTCGCCGCCGCGAACGATCTTGGACGTCAGGATGCCGCTGCCCGAGCCGAGCACGGCGCCGGACTCGACGCGCACCTTGTCGCCCATGCCCACCTGGCCGCCAATGACGGCGCCGGCTTCGATGACGCAGCCGCCGCTCATGCCGGTCTGCGCGGCGATGACGACGTGGTCCTCGATGCGGCAGTTGTGGCCGATGTGGACCATGTTGTCGAGCTTGACGCCGTTGCCGAGACGGGTGACGCCGAGGGCGGCGCGGTCGACGGTGGAGTTGGCGCCGATCTCGCAGTCGTCCCCGATTTCGACGGCGCCGACCTGCGGGAACTTCTGGTAGGCACCGCCCACTTTGACGAAGCCGAAGCCGTCGGCGCCGAGGACGACACCGCTGTGGAGCACGGCGCGGGCGCCGACCTTGACGCCGTCGTAGAGCGTCACGCGCGGGTGCAGGAGGCTGTTGGGACCGATCGCGGCGTCCTCGCCGATGGCGCAACCGGCGCCGATGGCCGTGCCGGCGCCGATTTGCGCGCGCTCGCCGATGACGGCGTTGGGGCCGATGTGGACGCCGTCGCCGAGCGTGGCGGACGCGGCGACGACCGCGGTGGGGTGGACGCCGGGCGCGAACTTCTTCGCCGGGTAGAGCATCATGAGCGCCATGGCGAAGGCGGTGCGCGGGTCCCTGACGCGAATCAGCGTGCGGCCGGCGGGGAAGGCGTCGTCGACGATCAGGCAGCCGGCGGCGGAGGCGGCGGCCATGGCGACGCCCTTGCGGCCGGCCGCGAAGGCGAGGTCGGTTGGGCCGGCATCCTCGACGGGCAGGGCGCGCGTGATTTCCAGGTCGCCGTCGCCTTCAAACACAGCTTGGAGCCGTTTGGCCAGATCGCTAACTCGCATGACTTGTATGATACGAGGATAGATGGCCATCGATCCCTCTGTCCGCATCGCGCCGACCGCCAAAGTGCATCCCAACGCCAATATCGGGCCCGGGAGCGTGATCGGCGAGTTCTGCATCGTCGAGGAAGACGTCACCCTTGGCGCCAACAACGTCCTGGAGCCGTACGTCTTCATCAAGCGTTGGACGAAGATGGGCGACGGCAACGAAATCTCGGCGCAGACGGTGCTGGGGACGGACCCGCTCGACAAGGGGTTCGCGGGGCAGCGCAGCTATTTGCGGATCGGGAACCGGAACAAGATCCGCGAGCATTACACGGTGTCGCGCGGGTCGAAGCCGGAGTCGTCGACGGTGATCGGGGACGACAACTTCATCATGACGTCGGGGCACATCGCGCACAACGCAGTGATCGGGAACGCGACGATTATTGCGAGCTGCGCGCTGGTGGCGGGTTACGCGGAGGTGGAGGATCAGGCGTTTCTGTCCGGCGGCGCACTGATTCACCAGTTCGGGAAGGTGGGGCGGCTGGCGATCATCTCGGGGAATACGCGGGTGAGTCTGGACGCGCCCCCGTTTTTCACTTATGCCGGGTTCAAGATTTCGCCGTGCGGGTTGAATCTCATCGGCCTGCGGCGGGCGGGCATTTCGGCGCCGGAGATTCAGCAGTTGAAGAAGGCGTACCGGCTCATGTATCGTAGCGGGTTGCCCCTGGCGCAGGCGCTGGAGCGGATCGAGACGGAGTTGCCTGGGCCGCTGACCGAACACCTCGTCCGTTTTGTTCGCAATTCCAAGCGCGGCATCTGTCGAGAGGCCGGCAAAAATCAACCGGAATGAAATTTCCCGCATTCGCACTCCTTTCGCTTGCCTGTTTCGCGCAGGACGCGCCGCTGTCGTTTCGGGACGCGGTGCAGCGGGCGGCCGAGCGGTATCCGTCGATCCGGGTGTCGCAGCAGCAGGTGACGGAGGCGGCGGCGTCGGTGACGCTGGCGCGCACGGCGTTTCTGCCGCGCCTGGACGGCGTGGCGCAGGTGAACCGGGCGACGGCGAATAACGTCTTCGGGCTGATGCTGCCGAACTCCGTGATTCCGCCGATTTCCGGGCCGCAGATCGACGGCGACCAGTTGCGCAACGTGTTCGGCACGGCGGTGGGCGTGCTGGTGAGTTGGGAGCCGTTCGACTTCGGACGCCGGCAGGCTGACGTCGAGATTTCGAACGCGTCGCGGGCGCGGGCGGAGGCGACCGTGGCGCGGACGAAGCTGGACGTCGCGGCGGCGGCGGCGGACGCCTATCTGACGGCGCTGGCCGCCGAGCAGGCCGTCGCCGCGGCCAAGGCCGGGATTGCGCGAAACCGGGAGTTTGAGAAGATCATTCAGGCGTTGACGCGGGCCGAACTGCGGCCAGGCGCGGACCTGGCGCGGATCCAATCGGAAACGATCGTCGCCGAGACGCAAGTGGTCCGCGCGGAGCAGGCGGTGGCGCAGGCGCGGGCGTTGCTGGAACAGTACGTCGGTGCGCCGGTGAAGGCGCTGGACGGGGCGCCGTTCGAGGCGGCCGGGAAGGCTCCGGCGGCGATGGGAGTGAGCGCGGCGCATCCGCAGTTGCTGGAGCAGCAGCGGTCGATCGAAGAGATCATCGCGCGCATGAAGGCGATCGATAAGGGCTGGTATCCGAAGTTCGCGGTGCAGGGCGCGGCGTTCGGCCGCGGTTCCGGCGCGCGGGTGAGCGGGCCGTTCCCCGGCGGGGGGCGCGGACTCTATCCGGACCACGGCAACTGGGCCGTGGGCTTCACGGCGACGTTCCCGATCCTCGACTACAAGGCGCTGCGCGCGCGGAAAGAAGTGGAAGTGCAGCGGCAGGGCAGGGAGCAGGCGCGGCGCGAACTGGTGGAGCGGGAGATTTCGGGCCGCGTGGCGCAGGCGCAGGCGCAGTTCGACGGGGCGCGGCGCGTGGCCGCGCTGGCACCGGAGCAGGTGAAAGCGCTGCGGTCGGTACTCGAGCAGACGCAGGCGCGCTACCGGGCCGGGCTCGGGACGCTATTGGAAGTGGCCGACGCGCAGCGGCAGTTGACGCAAGCGGAAATCGACGCGGCGCTGGCGCGGCTGGCGGTCTGGCGCGCGGAGTTGGCCGTGGCCTACGCGCAGGGCGATCTGGATACTTTCCTGGCGAGGATCCGCTAGCATGTGGCTCGTATTGACCGCGCTTCGCCGGCCGGTGACGGTGCTCGTCGCCGCGCTGGCCGTGCTGCTGGCCGCGGGCCTCGCCTACCTGCGCATGCCGATCGATATCTTCCCGTCGCTCGGCGCGCCCACCATCTACGTCGCCCAGCCCTACGGCGGCATGGATCCGGCGCAGATGGAAGGCTACCTGACGTACTACTACGAGTATCACTTCCTCTACATCGCGGGCATCGAGCACGTCGAATCGAAGAACATTCAGGGCGCGTCGCTGATGAAGCTGGTGTTCCATCCGGGCACGGACATGGACCAGGCGATGGGGCAGGTGGTCGGATATGTGAACCGGTCGCGGGCGTTCATGCCGCCGGGCGTCGTCGGGCCGTTCATCACACGGTTCGACGGGGGCAGCCTGCCGGTGGGCCAGCTGATTTTCTCGTCGGCGACGCGGAGCCCGGCGGAGATGCAGGACATCGCGCTCAACCGCGTGCGTCCGCTGTTCGCGACGCTGCCGGGCGTGTCGGCGCCGCCGCCGTTCGGGGGCAACCAGCGCGCGATTGTCGTGCGCTTGGATCCGGACAAGATGCGCACGCACCGCATTTCGCCGGAAGAGGCGATCGCGGTGGTGAACCGTGCGTCGACCGTGCAGCCGGCGGGCAACGTGCGGATCGGGGACTTTAACAATCTCGTGCAGTCGAACGCGTCGTTAGGCGGGAACCTTTCCGAGCTGTTGTCGGCGCCGCTGCGGCCGGGCGAGAATCCGCCCGTATTCCTGCGCGACATCGCGGTGGTCGAGAACGGTACCGACATCGTGACGGCGTACGCGCACGTGAACGGGAAGCGCACGGTCTACATGCAAATCACCAAGCGCGCCGACGCCTCCACGCTCGACGTGGTGCGGCGGGTGCGGGAAAACATTCCGGCGTTCAAGGCGGTGTGTCCGGAGGACGTCGATGTGCGCGTGGAGTTCGATCAGTCGCGCTTTGTGACGGCGTCGCTGAAGGCGCTGGTGAACGAGGCGGCGCTGGGCGCGGTGCTTACGGCGCTGATGGTGCTGCTGTTCCTGCGGGACTGGCGGAGCGCGTTGATTGTCGTCGCGACGATCCCGGTGTCGCTGCTTGCGGCCGTGGTGGGGCTGTGGGCGTTCGGGCAGACGTTGAACATGATGACGCTGGGCGGGTTGGCGCTGGCGGTGGGCGTGCTGGTCGATGAGGCGACGGTCGAGATCGAGAACATGCACTCGCACATGGCGGAGGGGTTGAGCCGGGCGCGGGCGGTGCTGGACGCGGCGTCGAAGACGGCGCTGGCGCGGTGGGTTTCGATGCTGACGATCCTCGCGGTGTTTCTGCCTTCGTTCTTCATGACCGGCGTGGCGCGGCAGCTGTTCGTGCCGCTGGCGCTGGCCGTGGGGTTAGCGATGGTCGCTTCCTATGTGCTCTCGTCGACGCTTGTGCCGGTGCTTTCGGCGTGGTTGATGCGGCCGGCGCACGCGGGCGAGGCGGAGGGATTGAAGGCCGCCTACACGAGCTATTTGCGCGCCGTGATCGGCGGGCGCTGGGTGGTGGCGCCGGCGTTCCTGGCGGTGACGTGCGGGCTGGTGGCGTGGCTGCTGCCGTCGATGGGCAAGGAGATCTTTCCGCTGGTCGATACGGGGCAGTTCAAGCTGCGGCTGCGCGCGGCGACGGGCACGCGCATCGAGCGCACGGAACTGGTGGCGTTGCGCGCGCTGCAGATCATCGAGCGTACGGTGGGCAAGGAACACGTCGTGATCAGCTCGGGTTTCATCGGCGTGCAGCCGGCGTCGTACCCGATCAACACGCTGTATCTGTGGACTTCGGGTCCGCATGAGGCGGTGCTGCAGGTGCAGTTGAAGCCGACGGCGAACCCGCGCGGCGAGGTATTGAAGGAAAAACTGCGCGAGTATTTCGCGCGCGAATTGAAGGACGTCGCGGTGACGTTCGAGGCCGGCGATATTGTGTCCGAGGTCTTCTCGTTCGGTTCGCCGACGCCCGTCGAGGTAGCCATGCAGGGGCCTTCGCTGCCGGCGAACCTGGAGCATGCGCGGAAGGTGATGGCGGAGTTGCAGAAGGTGAAGGCGCTGCGCGATCTGCAGTTTGGCCAGTCGCTCGACTACCCGACGCTGAACGTGCAGATCGACCGCGAGCGCGCCGGGCAGTACGGGTTGACGATGCAGGAGGTGGCGCGGTCGCTGGTGGCGGCGACGTCGTCGTCGCGGTTCACCGATCCGAACTACTGGCGCGACCCGGTGAGCGGCAACGCGTTCCAGATTCAGGTGGAGATCCCGCAGCACCGGATGGCGTCGACCGACGATCTGGCGAATCTGCCGGTGATGAACAACCGGCAGGCGCGGCCGGTGCTGGGCGACGTGGCGACCATCGAGCGCGGCAAGACGTTCGGCCAGGTGGAGCGCTACAACATGCAGCGGGTCATCTCGATCACGGCCAATATTCACGGCAAGCCGCTCGGCGACGTGGAGCGGGAAATACAGGCCGCTATCGAGCGCGCCGGCAAGCCGCCGCGCGGCGTGACGGTGAATATTCGCGGGCAGGTGCCGCCGCTGCGGGAGACGCTCTCCGGGCTGCAGACGGGCCTGCTGATCGCGATCGCCGCGATCTTCCTGCTGCTCACCGCCAACTTCCAGAGCTTCCGGATGGCGCTGGCCATCGTGCTGACGCTACCGGCGGTGATCGCAGGCTCGCTGATCGCGTTGAAGCTGACCGGCACGACGCTGAACGTGCAGAGCTTCATCGGTGCGATCATGGCCACCGGCATCGCGACGGCGAACTCGATCCTGCTGGTGACCTTCGCCAACCTTGCGTTTCGCGAGGGCCGCACGGCCGTGGACGCGGCGCTCGAGGGCGCGCGGGGCCGGTTGCGCGCCGTCTTGATGACGGGGGTGGCGATGATCGCCGGCATGCTGCCGATGGCGCTCGGCATTGGCGAAGGCAGCGAGCAGACGGTGCCGCTGGCGCGCGCCGTGATCGGCGGGCTTGTCTTTGCCACCTTTGCCACGTTGACGCTCCTGCCCGCGCTGTACGCGATTCTGCAGGGACGCGGCACGGCCACCTCGAAATCCCTGGACCCGAACGACCCCATGAGCAGCTACTATGAACGTGCGTAACCTCCTTCCGAGCCTCCTGCTGGCCACGGCCGCCTTTGCCCAGGAAACGGCGCCCGTCGTCGTCAAAGTCCTCGACCGCAAGCTGCGGCTGCCGGCCGAGGTGCAGGCGTATCAGGCCGTGGATATCGTCGCGCGGGTGCAGGGCTTCGTCGAGACGGTGCATGTGGACCGTGGCTCGGTGGTGAAGAAGGGGCAGGCGCTGGTCGATCTTTCGGCGCCGGAGATGAAGGCGCAACTCAGCGAATACGAGGCCAAGGCGCTGGCGATCGAGAGCCAGAAGGCGGAGGCGGAGGCGCGGTTGGCGGCGCTGGAATCGACGCTGCAGCGGATGCGGGACGCGGCGAAGACGCCGGGCGCGATAGCGGCGAACGAGATCGTGCAGGCGGAAAAGGCCGTGGACGCGCAGAAGGCGCTGATCCGGAGCATCCAGACGCAGGCGATGGCGGCGCGTGCTTCGGCGGCGGGATTGAGCGAGATGCTGCAGTATCTGGAAGTGAGCGCGCCATTTGACGGCGTGATCACGGAGCGCCGCGCGCATCCGGGCGCGCTGGCCGGTCCCGGGCAGCCGTCGCTGTTGCGGTTGGAACAGATCAGCCGGCTCCGCGTGGTCGTGGCCGTGCCGGAAGGCGAAGTGAGCGGCATCGTGCGCGGCGCGAGCGTGCCGTTCACGATTCAAGGCGGACTGTCGGGCACCGGGACGGTGGCGCGGCTGGCCCGCAGCCTGGATCCCCGGACGCGCACGATGGCGGTGGAACTCGACGTTAACAATGCCGGGGGCGCGTTGTCGCCGGGCATGTACGCCGAGGTCACCTGGCCGGTGCGGAAGGCCAAGGGGTCGATCCTGGTTCCGCCCACGGCGATTGTCACCACGACCGAGAAGATGTTCGTCATCCGCAATAACGGCGGTACGGCGGAGCATGTGCCGGTGTCGAAGGGCGCACCGGTGGGCGATCTCGTCGAGGTGTTCGGAAATCTGAAGGAAGGCGACCTGGTGGTCCGGCGCGGTTCCGATGAGATTCGCGCCGGACAGGCGATCAAATAGCCGCTACTTGAGCGGGAGCGGGGTAACTTCCCCGCCGGGCGTCAGCCCCATCACCCACTTCGCCGCCTCCAGCCACATCTTCTGCACCTGCGGGTGTTCCCAGATCTCGGTGCGGTGGCCGAGCGTGGAGACGAAGACGCGGCCCTTGCCGTAGTTCCGCACCCAGGAGATGGCGAAGTCCTTGTCGGTGCGGTGCACTCCCTTATTCTTCAGGTCGACGTCGGCGACGTCGAGGCGCATCAGCACGCGCACCTTGTCGCGGGAGTAGTTCTTCAACTGGTAGATCTCGTCGAAGAGGAAGAAGTCCGGGGGGAAATGCGAGGTGGCCGGGTGCTTGGCGTCCTCGTTGACGATCTTCGCCTTGAACTGATTCCACGGGTGCAGGTCGAAGTAACCGCCGACGAGTTCGCCGTATTCGGGCCAGGAGTAGAGCGTGTCGACGCCGCTGTGGGCGGCCATGAAGCCCTTGCCCTCGGTGCGGACGAACTCGAGCAGCGCCTGCTTCTGCTCGTCGTCGAGGTCGAGTTCACCGGAGGTGTAGAAGAAGATCGCGTCGAAGTAATCGAGGTTCTTCGCGTTCGCGCCCAGCTTTTTCTTGGTGATCAGCTGTGTGTCGGTGCGGATGTAGGTGTCCCAGAGTCCGCTCTCCTTGCCGATCTTCCAGATGGTGGCGAGCCCGTCGCTCGTCGAATCGTGCTGGAAGCCCTTCGTCTGGCCGATGGCGAGGATCTTTTTCCGCTTCGGCGCCTCCTGTCCGATGAGGCCGACCGCGAGCAGAGCCGCCAGGAGAAATGGAATGACGCGCATATCACCCGGTAGTCTATCAAGGCCCGCGCATACTACACTGCGAGTGATGAAAGCTCTCGCCCTGTTCGCGCTCGCGCTCACGCTCGCCGCCAATCCCTTTGCCGGCCGCTGGAATTTCAATATCGGTCAGCGGGCCGCGTGGCTCGGCATCACCGAGAAAAACGGCCAGATCGAGGTCTGGTATCAGCCCACCGGCGGCAACGTCTATCAGGTGAAGGACGCCGTGGCGAAGGGCAACCACTTGTCGCTGACCGTCGTTCCCGCGAACGACCGCCGGCCCGCCGTGACCTGGGAGCTCGATGCCGAGGGGGACAAACTCGTCGGCCAGCAACTCCGCGCGGGAAATTCGACGCCGCTTACCGGAACGCGCGCCCCGAAGCTCGACCGGAAGGCGCCGAAAAAGTGGACGAAGCCCGAATCGCTTTTCAATGGCCGTGACCTGACCGGGTGGGAGCCGATGGGCGACCCGTCGAAGAGTCATTGGGTGGTCAAGGACGGGCTGCTGGTCAACGAGGACCACGGCGCCAACCTGCGCTCGACGCGGAAGTTCGACGACTTCAAGCTGCACTTCGAGGTGCTCTGCCCGGATCACGCCAACTCCGGGTTCTACCTGCGTGGACGCTACGAGATTCAGCTCGAATACGAGCCGCTGAGCGCCAATCCGCCCGAGCGCCGGATCGGTTCGGTCTACGGCCGCATCGCGCCGGAAGGGGACCTGAAGCGTCAGCCGGGCGAGTGGGAGACCTTCGACGTGACGCTGGTGGGGCGCCGCCTGACTGTGGTGCGCAACGGCGTGACGACGATCCGCGACAAAGAGATCGAAGGGATCACCGGCGGCGCGCTCGATGCCAACGAAGCCGAACCGGGGCCGTTCTACATTCAGGGCGACCACACCGGGGGGCTGAAGTTCCGCAAAATTACGATCTCCGTGCCCGCAAAGTAGAGCTGGTCGAAGATTTCGATTGACGGAAGGCGGCGGATTCCGTATTCTGCTGTCTCTACCGCCTTTTCTCGTATATTCCGGTAGAAAGCGCCTGGCCCGCGCTCCCCCTCTCTGTCTGAGCCTCGCGCCCCGTTGCGGCGTGAAGAACCATCAGGGGGTTGCCATCTTGATTCGCTGTTTTGTCGCGGCGCTGGCCGCGCTGTTGCCGATTTATGCCCAGACGAGCTCGATCCAAGGCACCGTGACCGACGGGCAGAACGCCGCCATCGCCGACGCCATCGTCAGCCTGATTAACCAGGAGACCTCCGCGCAGCGGAAGGCGCTCACTTCGCCCACCGGCGACTACTCGTTTCCGCAGGTGCCGCCGGGCCAGTACCGGATCGATGTGCAAAGTCCGGGCTTTCGCACGTATACGACGCAGGTGCGGTTGCAGATCAATACGCCATCGACGCTGAACGTGAAGCTCGAGCTCGGGCAGGTGACCGAGACGGTGAACGTGAACGAGGAGGCGATTGCGATCAACACGCAGAACGCCACCATCGGCAGCCCGTTCACGGAGATGCAGGTGCGTCAGTTGCCGCTGCAGACGCGCAACGTCGTCGAACTGCTGGCGCTGCAGCCCGGTGTGACGGCTACCGGGCAGGTGATCGGCGCCAAGGCCGATCAGAACAACGTGACGCTCGATGGCGTCGATGTGAACGACTCCCAGGGCGCCAACGGATTCACTGCCGTCCTGCCGATTCCGCTCGATTCGGTGCAGGAGTTCCGCACGACGGTTGCCGGGCAGGGCGCCGACCAGGGCCGGTCCTCGGGCGGGCAGGTCTCGGTGGTCACCAAATCGGGGTCGAACAACTGGCACGGCTCGCTCTACGAGTTTCACCGCAACGTCAAGACCGCGG
>CAYMTH010000004.1:0-17874 GCA_964393235.1 uncultured Solibacteraceae bacterium
CCTCCCGGAGGAGCGGGGCGGCTTCGAGGAAGGGCACCTGGGCGAGGCCGAGGAAGGGGTTGCCGGCGACGAAGTTGCGGAGGGGGAAGAGCGGGGGGACGCGGCGGCAGGCCTCTTCGATGGCGGAGAGGGGGGCTTGCTGTTCGTGGGGGGAGAGAAGGCTCGAGGACATTAGAAGTTCTCCTGTTGGATGCGAACGGGCCAGAGGGCGCCGACGACGCGGTTGGCGAGGGTATTGAGATAGAAGCCGTTGCGGGCGTGGACGAAGAGGCGGGCGGCGAGGGGGCTGTGGGCGGGCCAGTGGGGGCGGGACTGGGCGACGGCGACGAGGAGGAGGGCGAGGAGGAAGGGGGCGCCGATCCAGGTGGTTGAGGCGGGGAGGGGGGCGACGGCGCGGGCGGCGAGGAGTTCGAGGCCGAGGTAGGCGAGGGTGGCGACGGCGCCGAGGGCGAGGCCGAGGGGGATGCGCCAGGCGTTGCCGGCGGGGGCCCAGAGGGTCCAGAGCATCTGGGCGAGGGCGACGGCGAAGACACCGGTGAGGACGGGATTGACGGCGGGGCCGAGGTGGAGGGTGGGGAGGGCGGGGGGGCCGATGCCGGGGGGGGCGGGGAGGGCGAGGGCGACGACGGGGAGGGGCGGGGCGAGGCGCGATTTGGGGCGGCCGTCGAGGACGGCGCCGCCGGTGGAGAGGAAGGCGTGGGCCTTATAGAGCGAGTGGGCGACGATGTGGACGAGGGCGAGGTGGAAGGCGCCGAGGCCGCATTCGAACATCATGAAGCCCATCTGGGCGACGGTGGAGAAGGCGAGGGCGCGTTTGACGCTGGCCTGGGTGAGCATGACGATGGAGGCGAACAGGGCGGTGAAGCCGCCGATGACGGTGAGAATGGCGAGGGCGGTTTCCGAGAGGGAGACGAGGGGGCTGAGGCGGATGACGAGGATGCCGCCGGCGTTGATGATGCCGGCGTGCATGAGGGCGGAGACGGGGGTGGGGGTCTCCATGGTGTCGGGCAGCCAGCTGTGGAAGGGGAACTGGGCGGACTTGAGGAGGGCGGCGAGGACGAGGAGGGCGGCGGCCCAGGAGAGGCCGGGGGGGAGGGGGCCGGCGGCCTGGAGTTTGGCGGCGGCGGCGAAGATGGAGGCGAAGTCGCCGGTGTGGAACTGGGCGTAGACGAGGGCGATGGCGGCGAAGAGGGCGAGATCGCCGAGGCGGCTGATGAGGTATTTCTTGCGGGCGGCGAAGAGGGCGCCGGGGCGGTGGCGGTAGAACTGGAGGAGCTGGTGGAGGGAGAGGCTGGTGGCGGACCAGGCGAGGGCGAACAGGAGGAGGTTCTGGACGAGGATGATGGCGAAGACGAAGGTTCCGGTGGCGCAGAGCCAGAAGGTGAAGCGGGCGTGGCCGGGGTCGCCGGCCATGTAGCGGGCGGAGTAGCGGCAGACGATGAAGAAGAGGAAGGTGGAGAGGACGAGGAGGACGCTGGAGAGGGGATCGAGGATGAGGGTGGCGGCGAGGGCGGCGGCGAGGCAGGCGGCGGAGTAGAGCTGGCCGGCGGCGGGGGCGAAGGATGGGGGATGGGGGCTTGAGCGGTCCATGTAAACGCAGGATAGCGAGAGAGGTATGGTTCTTTCCAATAGATGTTTTATATTGGATACTTCTCTTTTATAGAATCTGGAGGCCGCCTTGTTTCTGAACTATCACCATCTCCGCTATTTCTGGGCGATTGCGCACGAAGGGGGGTTGACGCGGGCGGCGGCGAAGTTGAACGTGGCGCAGTCGGCGTTGAGCATTCAGTTGAAGCAGCTGGAGGATAACCTGGGGCATCCGCTGTTCGTGCGGAAGAACCGGCAGCTGGTGTTGACGGAGGCGGGGCAGATTGCGCTGCGGCACGCGGATTCGATATTCCGGACGGGGGAGGAGCTGATCGACACGCTGCAGCACCGGGGGCGGAAGTCGTTGCAGATCTTGCGGATCGGGGCGGTGGCGACGTTGTCGCGGAACTTTCAGTGGGAGTTTTTGAAGCCGCTGCGGAACCGGAAGGACGTGGAGCTGGTGTTGCGGTCGGGGGGTGTGCGGGAGCTGGTGGCGCAGTTGCGGAACCACGAGCTGGACGTGGTGTTGATGAACCACGGGTTGAAGCGGGACGCGGAGTCGGGGTACTTCACGCATCTACTGGCGGAGCAGGAGATTGTGCTGGTGGGGCGGCCTGGGCGGGGGCGGTTTGAGTTCCCGGAGGGTTTTCGGAACGCGCGGGTGGTGCTGCCGACGCTGGAGAGCGACATCCGGGCGGGGTTCGACCTGATTGTGGATCAGGCGGGGGTGCGGCCGACGATTGTGGCGGAGGTTGACGACATGGCGATGTTGCGCGTGCTGGCGTTGCGGCTACGGGCGCTGGCGGTGGTGCCGAAGGTGGTGGTGCAGGACGAGCTTCGGTCGGGGGAGCTGGTGGAACACTATAAATTCCCGTCGATTACGGAGCGCTTTTATGCCGTGACGCCGAGCCGGACGTTTCCGAATCCGCTGGTGAAGGAGCTGATCGGGGCTGCGACGGCGGGGATGTCGGCCGGGTGAGCGGTTAGAAGGCGGCGGAGGAGCGGATGCCGGCTTCCTGGAGGACGACAGCCATCTTTTCGAGGGCGGTCTTGTGGATCTGGGAGACGCGGCTTTCGTTGATGCCGAGCATGCCGCCGATTTCCTTCATGGTCAATTCGTTGGTGTAGTAGAGGGCGACGACCTTCTGGTAGCGGACGGGGAGGGACTTCATGGCGCCGGCGAGGGCGTGGCGGAGCTGCTGCTGGGCGCACATGGAATCGGGCTGGAGCTCGGCGGCGGCGGGGAAGTCGGGGGCGGGGAGGTCGTCCTGTTCGGCGGGGCGCTGGGAGGCGGAGACGAGGCCGACGTTGCGGAGGTCGACCATCATCTGGCGCCAGCGTTCGACGTCGACGCCCATTTTTTCGGCGAGTTCGTCTTCGGAGGGGGCGCGGTGGAGTTCGCCGGCGAGTTCGCGGGTGGCGGCTTCGAGCTGCTTGTGGCGGCGGCGGAGGTCGCGGGAGGCCCAGTCGAGCTGGCGGAGGCTGTCGAGGATGGCGCCCTTGATGCGGTGCTTGGCGTAGCTGGAGAAGCTCACCATCTTTTCGGAATCGTACTTGGTGGCGGCGTCGAACAGGCCGAGGATGCCGGCGTGGACGAGGTCGTCGAGGTCGACGTGGACGGGGAGGCCTTCATGCACGCGAACCGCGATGGCCTTCACGAGGGGAAGGTTTTCGAGGACGATCTGGTCGCGCTCGGCGAGACGGGCGGCGGCAGCGGTGCGGGAGGCGGCGACGCGGTCGGCTTCGGCCGTGCGCTCCGCGGCGCGGCGGTCGCGCTTGTGGCGCTTGAGCGGGAGCGGCTCGAGGGCGGGAGCGTTAACAAGCAGGGTAGCGGTGGCAGGCATGGCAGGTTCCTCAGTGGCTTTCGTATCGAATCTGGCCGCTGTACCCGCCGTGATCGGCGTGACTGTCGCCGGGCGTTTGCCTCCGAACCCTGTTCCCTTTTTGGGAGCTACCTCAAAATCCGCGTTGCGGGCTTCCAAGGCGATGGCTGGGGGCTTGCCCTTTCCGGTGATCGACTGCTCGAGAGTCCCGGTCGGGTCAGCGTTAACCGCTTTTTGCTGCGGTATGCCATTAGGAATGCAACCGGCTGCCCATTTTTCTGAAGACCTGTTCCCACGAACCAGAGGTAGCATACGATTCTCCGCTAAGCCTATGTCCCGTAACGACTTAACCGGCGCAATAGCAGCTGCGGGCAGGCTCTTTGGGGCCTGCTAGCCTAAGGTGTCTGCCTTAGGTCCGTTCCACTCTTGCACAGGCGCTTCCGTGAGGAATCCCGAAATGAAACCTGCCGTGTTTCAAAATGGGAATCGGCAACGGGAGCGGATGTCGATGTCTGGATTGCTTATCGACTAAAGCTAACATTCATCTAAGGAATTGTTAGTAAGTAAGGGACCCCCTCCCTGTTCGGCATTTCGCCTTAGAAAATCAACCTCATTGGGGGGTGGGATGGTGACATGTGGGGGGATTGGAGAGGGGGGAGGAGGACTGGAGGGCCAGGGGGTGGGGGAAATCCGATATGGGAAACCCTTACGACTCCTTAGTTTGGCGTTGGGGTGGGAGGGGAGGGTCCTCGATAGTACCCGACTCCGTAGTACCGTTGGAGGGCCCTACTCCCTGCTCAGATTCTTTTCGGTGGGCGATCCAGGATTTCAGGGCGAGGCCTGCGAGAAAGATGAGGACGGCGGTACGGAAATCTCCGCGGAGGGATGATCCGGCGATGGCGGCTAATGCGATATAGAGGATGAAGGCGATCTGGATCCGGGACATGCTCCGCCGATTGTGGCACGAAAGGGAGCGGGCCGGGCGCGCCGGACGCACGGATTGGACGGAAGAAGGAGACAACCCATGAAAAAGATGATTTTGTTGACGATGGCGGTGGGCCTGGCGGCGTTTGGACAGCCGCGGGTGGAGAACCGGAAGGACCGGCAGGACGCGCGGATCAAGCAGGGCCGGGAGTCCGGGGAGCTGACGAAGAAAGAGGCGGCGAAGATCCGGGCGCGGCAGAAGGATTTGAATCAGCAGATCCGGGAAGACCGGCGGGACGGGGGCGGGTTGACGGCGGCGGAGCGGGTGAAGATCGAAAAGCGGCAGGACAACATCAGCGAGAAGATCTACAAGGAAAAGCACGACGCTCAGAAAACGACGCCGAAGCCCTAGGAAAACGCCGGGGAGCCAGGCTCCTAGGGGAAATCTTAGCGCTGCTGGGTGTTGTAGGAGAAGGTGAACTGCAGGCGGATCTGCTCGCCCTTGAACTCGGTGGGCAGGGGCGGGAAGGGGTTCGAGGCGGAGATGCCGGCGACGGCGGCGCGGTCGAGGGGCTGAGAACCGGAGGGGACGCTGATGACCAGTTTGGGCACGCGTCCCTGCCGGTCAATGGCGAACTGGACGAGGACGCGGCCGCGCTGGTTGCCGAGGCGGGCGCTTTCGGGGATGACGGCGAACCAGTTGCGGCGGACGGCGGCGAGGACCCGGATGAGGTACGGCCGGAAGTCGACGCCCTGGGGGTCGCTTAAGAGTTCCAGGTTCGACCCGGTTTTACCGGGGGAGGGGGGCAGGTTGGCGCCTTCGCCGAGGCCGCCGAGGCCGTCGCCGAGGTCGCCGACCATGAGGCCGCCGGAGGTGCGGCTGCGGGCGACGGCGGCGGTGGCTTCGGTCACGCTGGTCGAGGGCAGGGGAACCTTGCGTTCGCCCGAGCCGGGGGAGCGGGAGTAGCCGCCGGAGCCGACGGGCTCGAAGGCGAGTTTGGGCTTTTCCTGGGTCTGGATCTGGGGCGGGGGAGCGTTGGGGACGCCGATGGCGGCGGGGGCGATGACGCGGGCCTGGGTCTGGGCTTCGACGCGGGGCGGTTCGGCGAGGGGGCGGGGTGCTTCCTCGGTGCGGGGGACGGGAACGGGGGCGGGGGTGCGGGCGGCCTGGCGGGTGGTGGAGGGGGGTCCGTCGGGGATCTGGACGGCGGGGCGGGGCTTGAGGGAGTCGACGTCGAAGTCGCGGTTGATTTCCTTCTTGTTGGGCGTGTTCTGGGTGGGTTCGAGGACGGGGGCGTAGAGGGGGGTGACGGGGCGGGCGATTTCGATGGCGGTGAAGTTGCGGAAGGTGCGCGCTTCAAAGATGGGCACTTCGCGGAGGGCGAAGGCGAGGACGAGGTGGAGGGCGAGGGTGCCGCCGGCAATGGCGCGCCACGGCCTGGGCGGAAGCTGGTCTTCGACGCCGAATAAGCTACGGAGCTCGTCGTTGGGTTGGTTCACTGCTGGGTGGCGAGAGTTTGGGCGATGACGGAGGCATGGGCCTCGATCTTTTCCAGGATATCGAGAGCCACGGCGAGGGCACGGCGGGCCTCTTCTCCATCGACGCGCGGGCGGGTGCGATTGAGTACACAGTCGACGAAGTGGGCGTCTTCGCGGCGGAGGGGCTCCTCCTTTTTGACGAGGAAGGGTTCGAAACCGATCTGTTTTTGCGGGGAGACGCGGAAGGCGACGCCTTTCTGGTCGGCGTAGTCGAGGGAGATGTATTCGTGGGGCTGGAAGAGGCGGACCTTGCGGACGCGTTCGGTGGAGACGCGGGAGGCGGTGAGGTTGGCGACGCAGCCGCCGGGGAAGGCGAGGCGGACGTTGGCGATGTCGACTTTGGGGGAAAGAATGGAGATGCCGGCGGCGCGGACCTCTTCGGGCATTTTGCCGGTGAGGGCGAGGACGATGTCGATGTCGTGGATCATGAGGTCGAGGACGACGTCGACGTCGAGGGAGCGGGGGGTGAAGAGGCTGAGGCGGTGGATTTCGAAGAAGAGGGGGACGGTGATTTTGGCGGCGAGGGCTTCGACGGCGGGGTTGAAGCGTTCGAGGTGGCCGACCTGGATGAGGCGGTTGGATTTGGCGGCGGCGGCGAGGAGGGCGTCGGCTTCGGCGAGGGTGGGGGCGATGGGTTTTTCGATTAAGACGTCGAGGCCGGCTTCGAGGAGCTGGCAGCCGACGGCGGCGTGGGCGGTGGTGGGGACGGCGACGACGGCGGCATCGGAAGCGGCGGCGAGGGCTTCGAGGGAGGGGAAGGCGGCGACGCCGTGTTCGGCGGCGGCTTCGGCGGCGCGGGCGGGGTCGAGGTCATAGACGCCGGTGAGTTCGGCGTTTTCGATGGTCTTCAAGACCCGCATGTGGTGACGGCCGAAGACACCGGCTCCGGCGACGGCGACGCGCAGCTTCATGGCTTAATTGTCCTCCAGCGGGGGGTGGCCGATGACGGCGATTCCGTATTCGTCGGCTTTGGCGAGCAGTTGTTCCTTGTCGAGCAGGAGGGTGCGGCCGGCGTCGCAGGCGAGGATGGTGGTGTTGGTCTCGCGCATGACCTCGATGGTCTGGAGGCCGGCGACGGGTACGTCCCAGAGCATGTGCTGGCGGCGGCGGGAGGACTTGACGAGGCGCATGGGGCGGCCGTTGACGAGAGCGGCGGCGCGGCGGAGCATGGCGTCGGTGCCCTCCATGGCTTCGAGGGCGACGCAGGCGCGGTCGCAGATGACGACGGACTGGCCGACGTCGTAGCCGGCGAGGGCGTTGGCGATGCCGCGGCCGTAGCGGATTTCCTTCTCTTCGTCGGCGGTGGGCTTGCGCTTGGAGAGGACGCCGAGGCCGGCGAGGAGGGGCTTGAGGAGGAGGGTGGAATCGACGAGGCGGATGCCTTCTTCGGCGAGGATTTTGGCGACGCCTCCGATCAGGGCTTCGGTGTTCTTTTCCTTAAGGGTGAAGAGGAGCTTGGCGAGGCGCCAGTCGGGGCGGATGGAGGAAAAGATCGAGACGTGCTTGACCTGGCCGGCCATCATCAGCTCGGTGATGCCTTCGGATTTGCAGATGTCGATGAGCTTGCCGAGGGCGCCGAGGGAGACCCAATGGGTGCGGGCGGCGAGGGATTCGATCTGCTTGGAGGCCTCCTCCTCGATGCCGATGGCGACGACCTCGACGCCGAGTTCGCGGGCGGTTTCGAGCGCGAGGACCGGGAAGCGGCCGTTGCCGGCGATGAGACCGAGGGGCATGGGATTACTTAATGACGCCGCGATCGGAGGACTGGATGAAGGCGATGAGTTCTTCGACTTCGTCGCAGGGGGGGATTTCGGCGCGGATTTTTTCGATGGCCTGGGAGGTGTTGAGCTTGGAACGGGTGAGGAGGCGGAGGGCGTTCTGGAGGTTTTCGACGACGGCGGCGTCGAAGCCGCGGCGTTCGAGGCCGGTGGCGTTGGCGCCGAAGGCTTTGGCTTCGCGGGGGGTGACGATGGTCGCGAAGGGCATGACGTCCTGGGTGATGACGGAATAGCCGCCGATCATGGCGTGGCGGCCGACGCGGCAGAACTGGTGGATGCCGGAGAAGGCGCCGATGACGGCCCAATCGCCGATGGTGACGTGGCCGGCGAGGGTGACGGCGTTGGCGAGGACACAGTGGGACCCGACGTGGGCGTCGTGGGCGACGTGGGTGTAGGCCATCAGGAGGTTGTCGTCGCCGACGGTGGTTTTGAGGCCGCCGCCTTCGGTGCCGCGGTGGATGGTGACGAACTCGCGGATCTTGTTGCGATGGCCGATGTGGGTTTCGGCGCGTTCACCCTTGTATTTCAGATCCTGGGAGGCGACGCCGACGCTGGCGTAGGGATAGAAGATATTGTCGGCGCCGATCCAGGTGGGGCCTTCGGCATAGACGTGGGCCTTCAGCTCCGTGCGGGGGCCGATTTCGACCTCGGGGCCGATGACGCAGAAGGGCCCGACAATGGCGGTCTCATCGATCCGGGCGTTGGGATCGACGATGGCAGTCGGGTGGATCGGCATGAGGGGTTATTTCGTCTCGCGGTCGCGGATGACGCACATGAGCGTCGCTTCGGCGACGACCTGGCCGTCGACGGTGGCGGCGCCGGTCATTTTGCAGATGGTCGCCTTCTTGGAGATCATCTTCATTTCGATGCGGAGCTGGTCACCGGGGCGGACGGGGCGGCGGAACTTGGCGCCTTCGACGGAGGCGAGGAGGACGAGTTTGGAGTGGCGGTCGGGGATTTCCTTGAGGACGAGGATGCCGGCGACCTGGGCCATGGCCTCGGTGATGAGGACGCCGGGCATGACGGGGAACTCGGGGAAATGGCCGACGAAGAAGGGTTCGTTGGCGGTGACGTTCTTGATGCCGACGATGCGCTCGGGTTCCATTTCGACGATTTTGTCGACGAGGAGGAAGGGGTAGCGGTGCGGCAGGATGTCGCGGATCGCGTCGATGTCGAGAATTGCCATGTAAACTAGCGATTGTAACAGAGCATGGACCCCTTACTTGTTTACGCACAGGCGCGGCAGAGCGCGATTATCGAGACGATCCGGCAGATGGTGGAGTGCGAGTCGCCGTCGGACGACCGGGCGGCGGTGAACCGGCACGTGGAGCAGTTGTGCGACATGCTGGCCGGGGAGGCGAAGCTGACGCGGAAGAAGGGCGGGACGTACGGGGATCATCTGCTGGTGGAGTTTGCGCTGCCGGGCCGGAAGAAGAGCGGGCAGATTCTGGCGCTGGGGCACACGGATACGGTGTATCCGCTGGGGATTTTGAAGACGATGCCGTGGCGGGTGGCGGAGGGGCGGCTGTGGGGGCCGGGCGTGCTGGATATGAAGGGGGGCGTGGCGTTCTTTATTCACGCGATGCGGGCGCTGCGGGAGTTGGATGTGCCGGTGGGGAAGAAAGTGGTGCTGCAGTTGAACTCGGATGAGGAGGTGGGGAGCCATTCGTCGCGGGCGTTGACGGAGGCGATGGCGAAGAAGTCGGCGGCGGTGCTGGTGCTGGAGCCGGGGACGGGGTTGACGGGGAAGTTGAAGACGGCGCGGAAGGGAGTGGGCGGGTATGTGGTGACGGTGCATGGGAAGGCGGCGCATGCGGGGGTGGATTTTGGGAATGGCGCGAACGCGATTGTGGAGTTGGCGCGGCAGGTGGAGAAGATTGCCGGGTTTACGGATCTGGGGATTGGGTTGACGGTGAATCCTGGGGTGATCCGCGGGGGTACTCGGACAAATGTAGTACCTGCGGAGGCGGTGGTGGAGGTGGATCTGCGGATTGCGCGGTTGCGGGATGCGGCGGCGTTGGAGAAGAAGTTCCGAGGGTTGAAGGCGGTGGACAAGCGGTGCCGGGTGACGGTGGAGGGAGGGTTGAACCGGCCGCCGATGGAGCGGACGAAGGGGATCGCGGCGTTATTTGAGAAGGCGCGGGGGTTGGCGGCGGAGTTGGGGGTGGAGTTGGAGGAGTCGTCGACGGGGGGCGGGTCGGACGGGAACTTTACGGCGGGGATGGGGGTGCCGACGCTGGACGGGTTAGGGGCGGTGGGGGAAGGGGCGCATGCGGTGAACGAGAGTATTCTGGTGGACCGGATTGCAGACCGGACGGCGCTGTTGGCGAAGTTGGTGGCTGCGATTTAGAACATTAACGGTGCCAGGCACTGTGGAAAAGCTGTGGAAAAGGTAGAGAGGGGCGGGGGGTGGCCGGCACTTTATTGGCATGGGACGAAGAGCACGGGAGCTGCGGCCAGGTGTGGCGATGCACATCTGGCAGCGCGGGAATCACCAGGAACGGGTGTTTCTGACCGATCTTGATTATCAGGTTTTCCTGAAGGTGCTGCGGGAGCGGGCCGGGTATTACGAAATGCAGGTGTTCGGCTTTTGTCTGATGTCGAACCACTATCACCTGATCGCGGCGTGCGAGAACGAGAAGGCGATTCCGCTGGCGATCGGCCGGCTGAACCGGGAGTATTCCTTTTATCGTCATGAAGTTATGAAGACGAAAGGGCAGCTGTGGCAGGGGCGGTTCGGGTCCTGTCTGCTGGACGATGCGCACTTCTGGGCCGCGCTTTGCTATGTGGAACGGAATCCGATGGAGGCGGGGATGGTGCGCGATCCGTGGGATTGGCCGTGGTCGAGCGCGCGGGCGCACATCGGCCTGGCGCGGTACGAGTGGCTCGACGACCGCCGGTGGGCGGAGAGTTACGACTACGCTTCGTGGCGGCGGGCGCTCGATGTCGGGATCGCCGACGAGGCGTTAGAGGAGCGTATTGAGGAGGGAAAATCCAATACCGGAAAGATCTGGTATCACGGCACTGTGGAAAAGGGGGGTTAGGATTCTTCGGCCTGGAAGAGGGCTTCGAGGATCTCTTCGCCGTACTTGCGGGCCTTCTGCGGGCCGATGCCCGGGACTTCGAGCAGGTCTTGCACCGTTACTGGGCGGCGCAGCAGGAGCTCCGTCAGGGTCCGGTCGTGCAGGATGACATACGGAGCTACGCGCTGCTTGCGGGCGAAGTCGCGACGCCAGGTCTTTAACGCCGCCAGCTTCCCTTCCGGCACATCCGATTCGTAGATCATCCGGCGTGCCGGCTTCGCTTCGTCCTTCTGCAACCACTCGGGCAGACCCGCACATACGTCGCAATCGCCACACTTGTCCCAGGCCTTCGGCGTTTCGCCGAAATACTCGCAGATCTGCCTCATACGACAAATGTCGGTTTCCACCAGGGACTTCATGGCGAAGTAGCGCTGCCAGCCGGCATCCTGGTTGGCGCGGTCCTCCATCTGCTTGATGAAGTGGGCGAGGATCCCGAGGTCGCCGCCGGACCAGAGGAGGAGGCAGTCGGCGGGCTGGCCGTCGCGGCCGGCACGTCCCGCTTCCTGGTAGTACTGCTCGGGGCTCTTGGGGAGGGTCAGGTGAATGACGCAGCGGACGTCGGGCTTGTTGATGCCCAGGCCGAACGCCAGCGTCCCGACCATGACGTCGACTTCGCCGTTCATCCACTGCTCCTGATGGGTACGACGGGTGTCTGAGTCCATCTTGCCGTGATAGTGGAGCGCGCGGATGCCGCGGCTATTCAGCATTTCGGCGGTTTCTTCCACCATCTTGATGGTCGAGGCGTAGACGATGATCGATTCGCCCTTGTGGTGGCGGATGGCACGGAGGAGGAGCTGTTCCTTATCGCGCTTGGCGGCTTCCCGGACGTAGTAGCGGAGGTTGCGGCGGGCGAAGCTGGTAATGAAAGTCCGGGGCTGGCGGAGCTTCAGCTGGGTGAGGATGTCGTGGCGAACCTTGCGGGTGGCCGAAGCGGTGAAGGCCGCGATGGGGGCGTCCGGGAAGTAGTCGCGGAGGAGGGCGAGCTGGCGGTACTCGGGGCGGAACTCGTGGCCCCATTCGCTGATGCAGTGGGCCTCGTCGACGGCGAAGAAGCCGGGGTTGCACTGGGCGAGCCATTCGACGGTCGAAGGGGCGGCCAGGCGCTCCGGGGAGAGGTAGAGAAGAGTCAATTCCTTACGGTAGAGCCGGCGGAAGACGTCCTTGCGCTCGTCCTGTTCGAGGGAGGAGTTCAGCACGGCAGCCGAAACGCCGAGTTGGGCGAGCTGGGAGGCCTGGTCCTGCATGAGGGCGATCAACGGCGACACGACGACGCAGAGGCGCCCGCTGGCGATGGCGGGGAGTTGGTAGCAGAGCGACTTGCCGCCGCCGGTGGGCATGACGACAGCGACGTCGTGCCCGTCGAGGATGCTCTGTACGATCTCCTGCTGCTTGGGGCGGAAGGATTCGTAGCCCCAGTAGTCGCGCAGGGTAGCGTGAAGGTCCATCAACAGCTTTTATTATGGCCGCAAAACAGGCTTGGCGCCGGGTACGACCGTGGATTGCTTGATCTTGTCGATCTCGCGGCGGGCGATCTGCGCCCACTGGGAGGACGGGTCGAGCTTCAGGTAGGTCTGCCAGTGGGAGAGCGCCTTCATCATGTCGCCCTGGCCCTGGTGGAGGAGGGCCAGGTTGTAGTGGGCGTCGGCGTACTGGGGGTTGATCCGGAGGGCGGCGTGGTAGTGGACGTAGGCGCGATCGGGGTCGCTGCGCTCGTCGTAGAGGTTGCCGAGGTTGTAGTGAGCGAGGGCGTAGTTGGGGTCGGCCTCGACGGCGGCGCGGTAGTACTGCTCGCTCCTGGCCCAGTTGCGCTGGTGGAAGAAGATGGTGCCGAGGTTGACGAGCGCGCCGGCGGCCTGGGGGTTGAGTTCGACGGCCTTCGTATAGGCTTCGATGGCCTGTTCGACGGGGGCGTTGGTCTGCTCGAGTTCGAGCCCCTTCTGGAACCAGAAGTCGGCCTCCTCGCGGTTGCGCTGGGGTTCATGGCGCGGGGCGAGGGTGCGGGTCTTGGCGGCGGCGCCGCTGGTATCGAAGTCGAAGAAGAGCTGGCCGGTGACGGGTTCGATCTTCTGGCCGGAATACTGGACGCCGATGCGCTTGCCGTCGGTGAAGATCTTGACGTCGCTGGGCTGCTGGCCGAAGCGGTCCTGGAGGGACCGGAACGACTGGCGGATGCGGCGAAGGGGGATTTTCTGCGCACGGAGAGTGTTCAGCGTGCGAAGGGTCAGCAGGTCCGGGAAGGCGTACTCGTCCGCCGCGGAGATGAGACCCTGCTTTTCCCAGCTACGGAGCTGGCGCTCCTCGAGAGAAAGGACCCGGCAAATCTCCTTGCGTGTCCACGATTGCTGTGTGACTGGCGCCACGGAAAAAAGGATACCACGCCCGATTGTGGACTATATGTGGAAAAGCCCCATTTGTTGTGGGTAAGTTCTGAGAGTTATGCGCCGATGTACTTTGCGTAGAGGCTGCGGGCCACTCCGACATCGGTTGTGCCCTTGATGATGGCGCGGCCGTCGGGGAAGATGGTCATTTCAAAGGGGGCGGGGAAGAAGCGTAAGGCGAACTCGTTGGCGCGGACGGGGGCGAGCTTTTCGAGGCGGGCTTTGAGCTCTTCGAGGTTGAGGGGCTTGGCGCGTTCGTGGATCTGGACGGCGTCACGGCCGCAGAGGGAGATGGGTGCGCGGCGCTCGCCATTCAAATAAGGATATTCGGCGTCGGGGCCGCAGGCGGGGCAGTGGGGATCGCGGGGCGGTTGGTCGATCTGGCGCACCGTGCCGTTCCATACGTTAATTGTCGTAATTCGCGGGCGGGGCGAGTAGCCGGTGAGGAGGCGAATGGCGTCGGCGGTCTGGATGGCGGCGATGGTGGCGGTGACGGAACCGAGGACGCCGGCGGTTTCGCAGGTGGGCTGGTCGGACTTCGGGGGGTCGGGGTAGACGCACTGGAGGCAGGAGGTGCGGCCGGGGAGGATGGGCATGGAGAGGCCGTAGCTGCCGACGGCGGCGCCGTAGATCCAGGGGAGGTCGTTGCTGAGCGCGAACTCGTTGATGAGGTAGCGGGTTTCGAAGTTATCGGTGGCGTCGAGGATGAGGTCGGCGTCGCCGAGGAGATCTTCTATATTTGTAGGATTCAGATCGGTGACGTGGGGTTCGACCTGGATCCCGGAGTTGATGCGGGCGATAGCGCGGGCGGCGGCGGCCGCTTTGGGGAGCTGTTCGCGGGCATCGGCCTCGTCGAAGAGCCACTGGCGCTGGAGGTTGGAGGGTTCGACGTAGTCACGGTCGACGATGGCGAGGATGCCGACGCCGGCGCGGGCGAGGGCGGCGGCCTGGAAGGTGCCGAGGGCGCCACAGCCGACGATGGCCACTTTCGACGATAATAGTTTTTCCTGGCCCGCTTCCCCGATCGGGTTGAACAGGATCTGGCGCGAGTACCGTTCGCGCTGTTCGGGGGTCATTCTGGTTCTAGGCTAGCATGGGGCCCGGAAAAAACGCGGGCCGAATACCCGGCCCGCCGCATCGTGAGAAAATCCCGCTGGTTCATGCAGGAATGTGTATAAGAAATTTTCGCCGTCTACATAGAGGTAAGCGCGGACGGGGCGGAAAAAAGGTCACTATTCGTCGCGTAAAATTTCGAGGGGCTTCTGGTCGAGGATGCGGAAGCTGGCCATCCAGCCGGCGGCCATGGCGATGGCGGCGCTGCCGGAGACGGCGATGAGGTTGGGCGCGAGGTCGAAGCGGAACTGGGCGTCGAGGAGCCGGGTGAGCAGAAGGTTGGTGAAGGCCACGGCGAGGACGCTGCCCATGATGCCGGCGACGAGGCCGAGGAGGAGGAACTCGACGGAGAAGATGCCGGCGATTTTGGCGCGGGTGGCGCCGAGGGTTTTCAGAATGACGACTTCGCGGACGCGGCGGAGGCGGGAGCCGGCGATGGAAGACGCCAGGATGATGACGCCGGCGAGGATGGCGAAGGCGGAGATGAAGCGGACGACGAGGGCGACCTGGTCGATGACCTCCTGGACGCGGTCGAGGACGTCGGCGAGGTTGATGACGGTGATGGCGGGGAACTTGTCGAACGACAGTTTTTGCAGCCTGGGGATGTCCGGCACGCGGGCGCGGACGGCGCCAAAGTAGAGCACCGGCACCGCGTCGAGGGCACCGGGGGAAAAGACGAACTCCGTGTTCGACCCGGGGCGGACGCTCTCGTTACGATGGATGGCGGCGACGCGGGCGTAGATCTTGCGGCCCGAGATCTCCCATTCGAGAAGGGAGCCGGGCCGGAGGTTGAGGAGGCGGGCGGAGTCGAGGAGAACGGAGATCTGCGGTTCTTTCGGCCGGTCCTTGGCGGACCACCATTTGCCCTCGACGACCTGGGTTTGCGCCGGCATTTCGGCGGACCAGGTGACGGTGCGGGCGCGGAGGAAGCGCTTCAGCGGGCCGGTGAGGTTAGATTCGTTCTGGGGGACATTGTCGATGGCGCGGAGGCGGCCGGCGGCGGTGGCGACGATGTTGACATCGCCTTCGATGCCCGGGGCGGTTTTGAGGAAGGCAGCGACGGCTTCGCGGTCGGCGTTGGTGATATTGATGAGGAAGACGTTGGGCATGCCCGGCGGGGCGCTGGCGGAGATCTGGCCGAGGATGGAGCTTTGCAGCAGATAGATGGTCAGGGTGAACATGACGCCGAGGCTGAAGGCGACCAGGACGGCTTCGGCGCGGTTGCCGGGGCGGTAGAGGTTGGCCAGGCCGTGACGGGCGAGGGCGGGGAGGCGGAGGGCGGGCGTTTTCAGGATCCGGCGGAGGAGGCGGAGCAGGGCCCAGGAGAGGCCGGCGAGCAGGAGCAACGCGCCGATCAGGCCGGCGACGAACCAGCCGCCGACCTTCGCGGAGGTGGCGAAATTCGCATCGATGAGAAACGACGCCATGCCGGCGAGACCGATACAGATGAGGAGGATCGCGGCAACGGCGGCGCGCTGTTCCCGCCAGCGGACGCGCCACGGTTTGACGACGCCTTCCATGTCGCGGCGGAAGATGAGGATCGGCTTGATCTGCCGGATTTCGAGCAAGGGCGGGAGGACGAAGAGGAGCGTCGACAGAAGCGACAGGCCGAAGCCCTCGGCGATGGACCGCCATTCGAACTCGACCTGCGGGGCGACGGGGAAGAAGCGGGCGATGAGGAGCGGGAAGGCCCACTGGACGCCGGCGCCGAGGAGGAGTCCGAGCGCGCCGCCGGCGGTGGCGAGGAGCATCGCCTGCAGGAGATAGACCTGCAGCACCTGGGCGCTGCGGCCGCCGAGAGCCTTGATGACGGCGATCGAATCGAGCTTCTGCTGCAGGTGGGACTGCATGGCCATGGCGACGCCGAGGGCGCCGACGACGAGGGCGATGAGGCTGACGAGGCTGAGGAACGTGGTGGCGTTGTTGAGGCCGCGGGTGATGAGCGGGTGGGTTTCGCGGTAATCGGCGATGACGGCGTCGGGGAAGGCGGCGGCGACCTGCTTGCGGGCGTCGAGGATCATGGCGTCGGCGCGGCCGGCGGGGAACTTGAAGAGAAAGCGCTGGGAGCTGCGGCTGCCTTCCTGGAGCAGGCCGGCCTTTTCGAGGCTGGGGCGGGTGAGCATGACGCGGGGGCCGACGTTGACGGAGCCGGACATGCGGTCGGGTTCGTAGGTGAGGATTTCGCGGATGGTGAACTCGGCGGTGCCGAGGCGGACGCGGGCGCCGGCCTGGAGGCCGGAGCGGACGAGGAGGTCGTCGGAGACGGCGATGGAGTCGCCATCGAGGGCGGTGGACAGGGGAGCGCCGGAGGCGGTGGTGACCTGGCCGTAGAAGGGGTATTTGGCGGGGTCGACGGCTTTGACGGCGACGAGGAGGGGGGTGGCCATGCCGGGGGCGGAGAGCATGGAGACGGTTTCGGTAATCCACGTGCGGTCGACGCCGGTGGAGGTGAGGGAGTCGAAGAGTTTGTCCTGGGCGGGGGTGGGGAGCTCGAAGACGCGGACGGTGAGGTCGGCGGCCATGAGGGTGCGGGCGTCGCGGAGGAGCATGCCGCGGAAAGCGCGGGAGAAGCCGCGGACGCCGGTGAGGGAGCCGACACCGACGGCGACGGCGAGGATGACGAAGGCGAACTTGGCGGCGGCGGTGCGGGAGTCGCGCCAGGCGAGGCGGAGGGCGGTTTTAGGACTCATCGGAGACGATCACTCCGTCGCGCATGTGGATGCGGCGGGCCGCGCGGGCGGCGAGTTGGGGGTCGTGGGTGACCAGGACGAGGGTCGTGTGCTCTTTCTGGTTCATGTTGAGGAGGAGGTCGAGGACGTGGGCGCCGTTGGCGGTGTCGAGGTTGCCGGTGGGCTCGTCGGCCATCAGGATGGGGGGCCGGAGCATGAAGGCCCGGGCGAGGGCGACGCGCTGCTGTTCGCCGCCGGAGAGCTGGACGGGGTAGTGGTCGCGGCGTTCGGCGAGGCCGACTTCGTCGAGGAGCATGCGGGCGCGGGCGGCGGCGCCGGCGGCGTTGCCGGCGAGTTCGGCGGGGAGGAGGACGTTTTCCTCGGCGGTGAGGGTGGGGATGAGCTGGTAGGACTGGAAGACGAAGCCGAGTTTGCGGGCGCGGAGGAGGGCGAGCCGGTCCTCGTCGAGGCCGGTAATCTCTTCGCCGTCGAGTTCGATGGAGCCTTTGGTGACCGTATCGAGGCCGGCGAGGAGGCCGAGGAGCGTGCTTTTGCCGGAGCCGGAGGCGCCCATGATGGCAACGAACTGGCCGGCGGGGACATCGAAATCAATACCGCGGAGAATGTCGACCGTGTGGGTGGCGGTGGCGATGGATTTGAATAGGCCGCGGACACGGATGGCGGGCCGGCTGTCTGAGATTGCCATAGGATGGAGAAAGTGAAGAGACTACTTCTCAGTTTGATGCTTTTCGCGGCGGGTTGCGGTACAAAGACCGAACCGGCGCCGCCGGTGACGCCCGCGCCGATGCCGGTGGCGGAGGAAAAGACGGACCCGCGGCCGGTGATCGTGGCGTTCGGGGACTCGCTGTCGGCGGGGTACGGGGCGGACGCGGGGCAGTCGTATCCGGATTATCTGCAGAAAGAACTGGACGCGGCGGGGTACAAGTACCGGGTGGTGAACCAGGGGATCAGCGGGGACA
>CAYMTH010000004.1:17884-29109 GCA_964393235.1 uncultured Solibacteraceae bacterium
CGACGTCGGGCGGGCTGGCGCGGGTGCAGCAGGCGATCGAGCTGAAGCCGTACCTGGTGATTCTGGAGCTGGGCGGGAACGATGGGCTGCGCGGGCTGCCGCTGACGGTGACGCGGGACAACCTGGACCAGATGATCACGGCGTTCCAGGGGGCCGGGGCGAAGGTGATGCTGGCGGGAATGACGCTGCCGCGGAACTACGGGCCGGAGTACATCAAGGGCTTCGAGCAGATTTACCCGGGGCTCGAGAAGAAGCACAAGGTGACGCGGATGCGGTTTCTGCTCGACGGGGTGGCGATGCAGAAGGGGCTGATGCAGCAGGACGAGATTCATCCGACGGCGGAAGGGAACAAGATCGTGGCGAAGAACGTATTTCAAGTTATCCAACCACTGTTGGCCAGGTAAACATGCTGATCACCACCACATCGAATATTCAGGGCCGGGACGTGCAGTACATCGGGCTCGTCTCCGGCGAGGCGATTCTGGGCGCGAACATCTTCAAGGACTTTTTCGCCGGGATCCGCGACATCGTCGGCGGGCGTTCGGCCGCCTACGAGGGCGAGCTGCGGAAGGCGAAGGACATCGCGATCGCCGAGATGACGCAGCAGGCGGCGCAGCTTGGGGCGAACGCCGTGATCGGCGTGGACCTCGATTACGAGACGATTCAGATCGGCAACGGCGGCGGGATGATGATGGTCTCGGCGTCGGGCACGGCGGTGATTGTCCGCTAACTAATCGCAGGGCCGTTCGTCAAAACGGAACCGATCCTCGTTCCACACATGCAGGGCGCACGCGGTGCGCCCACCCGGTTCGCGTTTGGACCTGACGGTGACGCGGCCGGCGGCGAAATCGACAGCGGCGGTGGTCGTGAAGACGTCGCCGGAGGGGTGTTCCATGGCGGTCTCCGACTCCTTGATTTCGAGGACGGGGCGGAGCTTGCCGTCGCGGAGGCGGTAGAGGGTCAGGGTGTGGCGGACGTGCTCGGTTTCGCCGGATTTGACGCGGACAAGGACGTCCTGGACGGCGGGGTCGACGAGGGGGCGGGTTTCGATAAGGCGCTGGCCGTCGGCGGGGAGGTAGCTCCACCAGGTGTTGAAGCGGGCAAGCTCGCGCCAGGCGGGGGCGGCGGGATCGAGGACGGCGGCGTGGGCTCCGGTGTCGGGCATTTCCCACTGGACGATGGCTTCGAGTTCCGGGTCGCGATCGAGCTGGACGCGGCGGACGCGGACGTTGGTCGCGCCGCTTTTGGCCAGGTCGCGGGCGAAGGCGTCCGGGTCGAGGGGCGCCAGCGCGAGCAGGAGTTGTAACAAAACCATGCTTTCTCGAATCTAACAGGGCGGCAGATACTTTGTGATACGGGTAGCGGCGTTATTGGTGTTGCTGGGCGTTGGCGCGCCCGCGCAGGCGTTGCGCGAGGTGAAGTTGGCGCATCCGGCGCCGGAGGGCGCGCGAATCGCGATCGGGTTCTTGGGGGCGCTGGAACGGTGGGACGACGAGCACCGGTCGGTGCGCCGGCTGACGCTGCGGCTACGGGAGCAGGGCTGGGAGGCGGAAAGTTTTTCGCACCGGAGCCTGCGGACGGCCAAGAAGGCCGTGGTGGCGGCGTTGGACCGGAACGGGAACGGGCGGCTGGAGCCGGGGGAAGCGGAGGGGGCGCGGATCGTGATCTACGGGCAGTCCATGGGGGGCGGGGCAGCGGTGAAGCTGGCGAAGTTCCTGCAGGGAAAGGGGGTGCCGGTGCTGTTGACGGTACAGGTGGATTCGTTCGGGGCGCGGGACGCGTTGATTCCACCGAACGTGCGGGCCGCGGCGAACTTTTACCAGAAACACCGGTTCACGGTGCGCGGGGAGGACCGGATCCGGGCGGCGGACGCCGGGCGGACGCGGATTCTGGGAAACTTTGAATACGACTACCCGATCTGGAAAGTCTACGCGTGGCCGGAGTCGTGGCCGCGGCGGGTGTTCGGCGGGGCGCATGCCCGGATGGAAGCCGATCCGCTGTTGTGGTCGCGGGTAGAGACCTTGATTCAAGAAGCCGGAGCAACGAAGTGAAATCCTTGATTTTGTATACCGCCCTAGCCCTTGCCGTGCTGGCGCAGAACGCCGACAAACCGGTGGAGATCGACATTCCGGCCGACAAGGTTTGGACCGACACGGGGATCGACGTGGCGCCGGGCGAGATGGTGGCGATCGAGGCGGCGGGGACGATCAGCTATATGGGCCGGGAGACGGGACCGTCGGGGCTGGTGCGCGGGTGGACGGACATGATCAAGACGTTTCCGCTGAACGACGCCAAGCGCGGGGCGCTGCTGGGACGGATCGGGGATAACCCGACGTCGCGGCCGTTCCTGATCGGCGACCGGACGGAGCGGCAGATCCCGGTGGCGGGGCGGCTGTTTCTGGGGGTGAACCTCGGGACGGCGGACCGGGCGAACGGGGCTTACAAGATCAAGCTGACGCGGACGAAGGGCGCGGCGGTGGTGAGGGCGTCGGCGGATCAGGTGAAGTCGCTGGTGAAGATTTCGGACGCGCAGTTGAACTCAGTGGCGACGCGCGTGGTGGACGCGGAGGGGTTGCCGGGCGACCGGGTGAACTTCTTTATCGTCGGGAGCGAGGTGCACGTACTGTCGGCGCTGGAGCGGGCGGGGTGGGTGAAGGTGGACCGGTCGGTGAAGGACACGATCTTCCGGGGCATTCTGGTTTCGATGTCGAAGCAGGCGTACGTGACGCTGCCGATGAGCGAGTTGACGATGTTCGGGCGGCCGCAGGACTACGGTTTCGCGCAGGGGGACCCGCTGCGGGTGGTGGCGGCGCGGCACCATTTCCGGATCTGGAAGGCGCCGTTCACGGCGGGCGGGCGGACGGTGTGGGTGGGCGCGGGGACGCACGACGTCGGGTTCGACCGGGACCAGCGGAACGGGAAGATCACGCACAAGATCGATCCGAATACGGACGGGGAGCGGGACTATATCGGCAAGTCGCTCGAGGACACCGGCGAGGTGATGCTGCTCGACTACATGACGGCGAAGAACCCGGTGAAGGAAGCCAAGACCGCGCACGGGCAGACGTATACGTCCGACGGGCGGACGCTCATGATCTACCTGAAGCCGGACGAGGCGGACAATTCGAAGGCGTTCGCCGACGTGTTCTGCACGGTGCTGGCGAAGAACAACCCGGATGGCGACCGGTGGGATCCGTGCGATTCCTACGTCGACGGCGGGGGCGCGACGAGCGCGGCGCTGCCGGAGCTCGACAAGAAGTACCGGGTGCTGATCGTGCCCGGGTTCATGAGTTCGTGCTTCGCCGACAGCCCGGCGTTCAACGAGGGGCTGCCGGTGCTGCGGGAGAAGTACGGGATGAATGTCGAGTATCTGCAGGTGCCGAACGACCCGTCGGATTCGAACGCGAAGGTGGTGGCGGATTTCCTGAAGGAGAAGTCGCAGGGGGATCCCCGGAAGTGGATCCTGGTGGGGTACAGCAAGGGCACGCCGGATATTCAGGAGGCGCTGGCGCGGTTCCCGGAGATCCGGTCGCTGGCGGCGGCGTTTGTCTCGGTGGCCGGGGCGTCGGGCGGCTCGAACATCGCCGACGCGATTCCGGGGATGGTCGACAAGTACATGAACCAGTACAAGTTGAAGCCGACCTGCAAGGGAGACATGGCGCTCGGGTTCAAGAGCCTGAGCAAGATGGTGCGCGGGCAGTTCCTGGCGAACTATCCAAACCCGTTCGTGCCGACGTACTCGATCATCGCGGCGTCGGACAAGAACACGACGTCGAAGGCGCTGCTGCAGACGTGGCAGCTGCTGCTGACCTACGATCCGCTGCAGGACGGGCAGTTGACGCGGCAGGACGCCGTGATCCCCGGCTCGACTTACCTGGGCGTGGCGAAGGGCGACCATTTCGCGGTCGCCCTCCCGTTCGACAAATCTTCCGATGCCACGATCAAGACCGGCATGGACAAGACCAAGTACCCGCGCGGCGCGCTGATCGAATCGCTGTTGCGTTTCGTGACGGCGGACCTGTCCAAGCGGACGGCGCGCTAGGAAACCGCGGCCTTCGACTTGGCCGGCTTCACCGTCTCGTCATCGACCGGGCCGGCGGGCAGGCCCAGCTTGACGCGGAGGCTGAGGTCGACGGCGGTGGCGATGTCCGGGTTGTCCTTGAGGAACTGGCGGGCGTTCTCGCGGCCCTGGCCGATGCGCTCGCCCTGGAAGCTGTACCAGGAGCCGGACTTCTCGATGAGGTTGTGGGCAACGCCCAGGTCGATCAGGTCCCCTTCCTTCGAGATGCCTTCGCCGTAGAGGATGTCGAACTCGGCTTCGCGGAACGGCGAGGCCACCTTGTTCTTGACCACCTTGATCTTGGTGCGGTTGCCGGCCACCTGCTCGCCTTCCTTGATGGCGGCGGTGCGGCGGATGTCGACGCGCACGCTCGAATAGAACTTCAGCGCACGGCCGCCGGAGGTGGTTTCCGGGCTGCCGAACATGACGCCGATCTTCTCGCGGATCTGGTTGATGAAGATGAGGCAGGTGTTGGACTTGGCGACGATGCCGGTCAGCTTCCGCATCGCCTGGGACATGAGCCGCGCCTGAATGCCGACAAACGCGTCGCCCATCTCGCCGTCGAGTTCGGCCTTGGGCACGAGCGCCGCCACCGAGTCGACCACCAGCACGTCGATCGAGTTCGACGCAATGAGGGTATTGGCGATCTCGAGCGCCTGTTCGGCGAAGTCCGGCTGCGACACCAGCATGTTGTCGATATCGACGCCGAGCTTTTGCGCATAGACCGGGTCCAGCGCGTGCTCGACGTCGATGTAGGCGGCGATGCCGCCGGCCTTCTGGGCCTGCGCGACAACCTGCAGCGCGAGCGTCGTCTTGCCCGACGATTCCGGCCCGAAGATTTCGATGATCCGGCCGCGGGGAACGCCCCCGACGCCGAGGGCGTAATCCACCGAGATGGAGCCCGTCGAGATCGCGGCGATCGGGGCCACCGCTTCGCGGTTCCCCAACCGGAGCACCGATCCTTTTCCGAACTGCTTCTCAATGGCGCCCAGCGTCGCCTGGAGGGCTCGCAGCTTCTCCTTCTCGTCTACAGACTTAAGCGGAGCCACTCCGTTTAAAAGCTCACCTGCGTTGTCGATTGTCGCGCTTGCCATGGGTTTCGCCATCTCTTCGCCAGAATAGAGCGAAGAAAAAGCGAAGTCAAGTGGAATTTAGAGCGACGCCGTCGAAATCTGGTCGACCACGCGCAGAGCCGACTCGAAGGCGCCCTGCATCCACGTCGGCGTGAGCGAGGCGTGTTCGCCGGCGATGAAGATGCGCTTTTCGGGAGCGATGAGGTCGGGGTAGAGGGTGGTGTGCTGGCCGGGGGACATCCAGGCGAAGGCGCCGCAGGCGTTGGGGTGGTTGTCCCAGCTCCAGCTGACGGTGTCGCGGATGGTGCCGAACTCGTTCATCTGCGGGTGGATCTTCGAGAGCGACTCCATGGTGATCCGTTCGCGCTCGTCGGGCGAGAGAGCGGCGAGGCGGCGGGCCGGCTGGCCCCAGGTATAGGAGGCGAGGAAGACGCCGGGCCCTTCGGAGACGCGGGGGTCGCGGCGGGCGGCGTTATCGGACGGGTAGTAGGTGATGCCGGTGGGCAGGTCGGTGTAGGTGCCGCCGCCGTAGATGTTCTCGTCCATTTCCCAGAAGCGCCGGCGGGCGTGCATGATCACCTTGGTGGAGGAGTCGTAGGTCACCTGGCGGATGGCGCGCATCTTCGCGCCGGAGAAGGCCGGCTGCACCTGAATCTTCTGCAGGACGCCGAGCGGGACGGTGACGATCATGACGTCGCCGTCGGCGCGCTGCACGGGGCGCCCCGGGCCGTCGAGGAAGAACGCGGTGGCGCCAGCCGAGGTCTGCTCCAGCCGGACCACTTTGCAGCCCATGCGCGGCTTGTTCTTGAGGTTGGCGACGAAGGCCCTGGCGAGCATGTCGGTGCCGCCGACGATCTCATCGAAATTCTTGAGCCACACCTCTTCGTACTCTTCGCGGAGGATGGCCGTGATACCGGCCTGCAGCATGGTTTCGTAGGCCCAGGTCGAGGCGAGCATCTCGGTGGCCTCGGTCGACAGGCCGCCCTGCTTGAAGACCTCTTCGAGCGACATCCGGTCGATGGCCTTCAGCTTCTCCGACTTGAGCACCGGGCTGCGAAGTTCGGCCAGCTCCTCGGGCGACAGCGACCCGAGCACCTTCAGCACGCTGCGGTCCCAGAGGTCGAACGGCGAGGCGGTCTTTTCGTTGTCGGCGAGGTTGTAGTACTGGTTCACCTGCGCCTCGTCCTTGATGCGGATCTTCTGGCCGCGGACGTAGTAGTAGGCGTCGGGGTTGGACTGCACAAAGTTGCGCAGCGAGAGGCCGAATTTGTTGATGTACCCGCGCGTCAGCAGGTGATTGGCGGGCACGCGCATGGCGCCGAGCTCGCCGTACAGGCCGTTGCCGAAGCGGTGCGTGCGGGCGCGGCCGCCGATATGCTGCGTCTCGGCCTCGAGGATCGTCACCTCGTGCCCGCGCTGCTCGAGTTCGTAGGCGGCGCACAGTCCGGCCAGGCCGCCGCCGACGATGACGACCTTCAGCCGCCGGCCGCCGTTCCCCGTCTGTCCCAGCGAACGCAGCGGACCGGCCGCCGCCGCCGCCGTCGCAAATCCCAAACGCCGCAGCAACTGCCGCCGGCTCATTCCGTCAAAGTTCGTATAGTGAGTAGCCATCGATTACGCCAAGCGCAACCGGCGGCCGAAAATTCTCACGAACCTTTCGGCGCGTAATATCCTTTGCGGGCGCGGACGATGAGGTCCTTGCGGCCTTTCACCTTGATGTCCACCTTGTGATAGAGCCCGTCGGTCTTCAGCGGTTCGGGCCGGTAGAGCAGGTTGTACTGGTGGCGAAGTTCGTTGGCGATGTTCTCGAACGACTGCGAGAGGTCCTGCACCTTGAACGGGAAGAACGCGATGCCGCCGGTCTCTTCGGCGAAGTACTTCAGCACCTTGTCGCCCTCGCGCTCGATCTTGGTGTTGTTGGTGGAAATCGAGTAGACGACCACGTCGGCCTTCTGCGCCATTTCGAGCGCCTGGTCGCGCGTGTAGCGGCTGGCGTTGTCATCGCCGTCGCCGAGCACGATCATGGCGCGGCGGAACTTGTGGCGCGGCTGGTCCTGCATCAGTTTGTCGCGGCAGGCGTAAAAGATGGCGTCGAACATCGCCGTGCCGCCGCCGGGCCGCAGGGCGCGGATGGCCTTCGAGAGCACGTCGGTGTCGCCGCTCAGGTCGGCCACCAGTTCGGCCGCCGTGTCGTAGGAGACGATGACCGCCTTGTCCTGGCGCGGGCGGATCACCTGGTTGATGAACTCGATGGCGGCCTCCTGCTGGAAGCGGAAGCGCTCGCGAATGGAGTTGGAGGCGTCGACCAGGATGCCGAGGCGCAGCGGCAGGTCGGACTCGGCGGTGAACTCGAGGATCTGCTGCTCTTTTTTCGATTCGACGATCTGGAAATCCGTCGCCTTGAGGTCGGTGACGAAGCGGCCCTTCTTGTCGGAGACGGTGTACAGCATGTTCACGCGCGACACGTCGAGGACGATGCGGTTGGCGGGGTCGTCGGGATTGAACGGCGGCTGCTGCGCCCACGCCGCGGCGCCCGCCAGCGTGGCCAGGAATTCGGACCTCTTCATAGCGTCTCTGCCTCGATGATACCAGCCAACTCGCCCGGCAGCTGCGCCTCCAGCGTTACATCCCGGCCCGTGGCCGGGCTGCGGAAGCGTAGGCGCGCCGCGTGGAGGAAGAATCGCTCGGGCAGGATCTTCGACGCCGGCGCGCCGTAGAGCGTGTCGCCGACGATCGGATGGCCGAGCGAGGCGAGGTGGACGCGGATCTGGTGCGTGCGGCCGGTGCCGATCTTCACCTCGAGCAGCGTGTGCTTCCCGAACCGCCGCAGCACCTTCCAGTCGGTCAGCGCCGCGCGCCCCGTCGCGAGCTTGCAGGTCATCCGCGTGCGCCGCACCGGATCGCGGGTGATCGGCTTTTCGATGCGCCCGGTGTCCTGCTTGACCACGCCGTGCACGAGCGCCAGGTAGATCTTCTCCACCGTGCGCGACTGGAACTGCTCGGCCAGGTCGCGATGCGCCGCGTCGGTCCGGGCGACGATCAGCACGCCGCTCGTCTCCTTGTCGAGCCGGTGCACGATGCCCGGCCGCAGGTCGCCGCCCTCCTGCGAAAGCTGCCCGAAACGGTGCAGCAGCGCGTTGACCAGCGTGCCGGAGTGGTTGCCCGCGCCCGCGTGCACCACCATGCCGGCCGCTTTGTTGATACCGATGACGGCGTCGTCCTCGTAAAGCCCGGCCACCGGCAGGTCCTCGGCTTCGGCCTTCAGCGGCGGCAGCGCGGCCGGCGTCACCACGATGCGTTCGCCGCCGCGCAGCGCCAGCGACGGCTTGGCGCGACCGCCGTTGACGGTCACGTGCCCGTCCTTCACCCATTCCTGCAGCCGCGACCGCGAATACTCGGCCAGGCGGCTTTGCAGGTGATGATCCAGCCTCTGCCCGGCATCTTCCGGCGCGACAGTCCACTCCACGTTTCCACTGTATCCTGAGTACGTGATTCGTAGCGCAATTATACCCGTCGCCGGCCACGGCACACGCCTTCTGCCCGCCACTAAATCCCAGCCCAAGGAGATGCTGCCCGTCGCCCGCAAGCCGATCGTGCAGTACGTCGCCGAGGAGCTTGTCCACAACCATATCGAGAACATGCTCTTCATCACCGGGCGCAGCAAGACGTCGATCGAAAACCACTTCGACGCCGATCCGGAACTGACCCGCGCGCTCACCGAAAGCCGGAAGGACGACCTGCTCGACGAGTTGAAGTTCGAGGAGATGGCGGCCAAGATCTTCTACACCCGCCAGAAGGTGCAGCGCGGCCTGGGTGACGCCATCCTCTGCGGCGAAACCTTCGCCGGCGAGAGCCCGTTCATCGTCGCGCTCGGCGATTCGATCCTCGGCATGAACGGCGAGTCGAACTGCGTCACCCGGCTGAGCGAGATCTTCACCGCCCTTCGCGCCAGCTGCGTCATCGCCGTCGAAGAGGTGCCGCTCGAAGAGACCGGCCACTACGGCATCATCGACCCCGGCGAGGGCGAAGGCGACTGGGTGCGCATCAAGAACCTCGTTGAGAAACCCGACCCCGCCAAGGCGCCCAGCCGTTGGGCCGTCGCCGGCCGCTATGCGTTCTCGCCCATCATCTTCGACATGATCCGCCGCGTGGGCCCGGATAAGCGCGGGGAGATCCAGATCACCGATGCCATCCAGCTCCTGTGCGAGGAGGGCAAGCGCGTGCTGGCCCTGAAGCTGCCGCCCAAGGACAAGCGCTACGACATCGGCAACTTCGCCAGCTATTTCGAGACCTTCGTCGAGTTCGCCCTCGCCGACCCGCTCTACGGCCCCGGCCTCCGGCGCAAGCTCGAAGAACTGCTGAAGCAGTAAACCCCGTGCCGGCCGCCGCCTTCTACGCCCTGCTGTTCGCGCTCACTCTCGCCTTCCGGCTGGCGCATCTGAACATCCTCTGGGTGGAGGAGGGCTACCCGCTGGCGGCGGCCGCGGAGATGCTGCGCGGCCACGGTCTCTATACCGATGTCTGGTTCGACAAGCCGCCGTTGTTCCCCGGCTTCTACCTGTTGTTCGGCGCCGCGCCGGGCCTGCCGTTGCGCGTCGCCGGCGCGCTGTTCGTCACGCTCTCGGCGTGGTCGCTCGGCCGGCTCGCCCGGCATCTCTGGAGCGAAAAGGAGGAGCGCCTCGCAGCCGCGCTGACGGCGTTCTTCCTCACCTTCGGCATCCCCGCCACCGTGATGGTCATCGGCCCTGACCTCATGCTGATCCCCATCCAGGCCGCCGCCGTTCTCGCCGCCTGGCGCCGCCAGCCGCTGCCCGCCGGGCTGCTCGCCGGCTTTGGCCTGCTCATCAACGGGAAGATGCTCGTCTTCCTCCCCGCCGTTTTCGTCGCCAGCCCGCTCTGGCTCATCGGTCTCGCCGCGCCGCAGTTGATCCTCCTGCCCTACGCCCAGCCCTACTGGCAGCAGGTGTGGGCCTGGGGCGCGCTCTACTCGAAGGACACCTTCGTCGCCAATCCCCTGCTCGAAGGGCTCCAGCGCACGGCCAACTGGGCCGGCTTCCACAGCGCGGCCGTCCTCGGCGCAGCCCTCGCGTTCAAGGCCGAAGCCAACCGGTTCCGCTACGCGCTCTGGCTCGCTTGCGGCGCCGTCGCGCTCACCGCCGGCTTCCGGTTCGCCCCGCGCTACTATTTCCTGCTGCTGCCGCCCGTGCTGCTGCTCGCCGCGCGTGGCCTCGCCCTCCGGCCCATCCTGGCGCTGCTGCTTCTCATCCCGGCCGTCCGCTTCGGCCCGCGCTATTTCGAACTCGCCGCCGACAATCTCCAATCCCGCCCCCACCAATGGCGCGACCTCGCCATGGAGCAGGACTCCCGCGCCGCCGCCGCCATCCTCCGGCAAAACCCCGGCACCCTCCTCGTCTGGGGCTACCGGCCCGAAATCTATCCCCTCTCCGGCCTCCCCGCCGCCACGCGTTTTCTCGATTCCCAACCCCTCACCGGCGTCCTCGCCGACCGCCACCTGACCGTCTCCACGCCCACCGCCCCCGCCCTTGCCGCCGCCAACCGCGCGGCCCTCGCGCAAACCTCGCCCGACTGGATCGTCGACGGCCTCGGCCCCTACAACCCCGCCCTCGCCATCACCCGTTTCCCCGACCTCCAGCCCTGGCTCGCCCGCTACGCCGTCGCCGCCCGCACCGGGGGCGCCGTCCTGTACCGCCGTCAACCCTGATACAATCGCCGCCGCATGTCCCCCCGCGGCCTCCTCGTCGTTGCCGCCCTTTTCTGCCGTCTCGCCGCGCAGCCGCTCGAGGTCCGCGCGCTCGCCGTTCTCGAGGCCAAATGCCTCGCCTGTCACGGCGCCACGCAGATGTCCGGCCTCGACCTGCGCACCACCGAGTCTTTCGCCAAAGGCGGCAACCGCGGCCCCGCGCCCGCTCGCATCGCCCAGGCCATCCGCCGGCAGGGCGACCTGCAAATGCCCCCTGGCAAAACTCCCCTCTCCCCCGCCGAAATCGACGTACTCACCGCCTGGCTCAACGCCGGCGCTCCGTATCCCAAACAGGCGGCCCAATCCTCTCAATGGTGGTCCTTTCGACCCA
>CAYMTH010000005.1:0-28456 GCA_964393235.1 uncultured Solibacteraceae bacterium
GAAGAAGAACTCGGCGCCGCACTGGGCGAGGGCGGCTTCGACGAAGTCGTATTCGCCGGCGGAGACGCCGCCGGAGAGGAGGAGGAGATCGGCCTGGAGGCCGCGGCGGACGAGTTCGACGGTCTTTTCGAGATTGTCGGGGGCGACCGGGAGGACGTCGGGGATGGCGCCGGCGGCGGCGACCTGGGCGGCGAGAGCCCAGGAGTTGGAGTTGCGGACCTCGCAATCGCGGGGGGTGGCTTCGACGGGGACGAGTTCGTCGCCGGTGGCGAGGATGGCGACGGTGGGCCGGCGGAAGACGGGCACGGAGGCGGCGCCGACGGTGGCGAGCATGGCAATTTGCGGGAAGCGGAGGCGGATGCCCTGGGGGAGGACGGGGTCGCCGCGGCGGGCTTCGCAGCCGGCGTAGTTGATGAATTCGCCGGGTTTGGGGGACTTTTCGGTGGTCATGCGGGCGCCGTCGACGGTGGCGTATTCGACCATGACGACGGCGTCGGCGCCGTTGGGGAGGGGGGCGCCGGTCATGATGCGGACGGTCTGGCCGGGTTGGAGGGTACCGGCGAAAGACTCGCCGGCGCGGACTTCGCCGATGATTTCGAGGGCGCCGGGGAGGTCGGAGGCGCGGACGGCGAAGCCGTCGCGGATGGAGCGGTGGACGGGGGGATAGTCGCGGTCGGAGAGGACGTCGGCGGCGAGGACACGGCCGGCGGCGGAGGCGAGGGGGACGTGCTCGACGGGGGGAGTGTGGCGGCCGACGGTTGTCAGGACAAGGTGGCGCGCGGAGGCGAAATCGAGGGCTTCCACGGTTTCAGGATAACAATGGGGGAATGGAGAAAAATGGGGACACTCGCGGCAGGCACCATTTATCGGCGTTTGTGCGGCGGTTTGCAGAGGGGGGCGGGGAAGGGCCGCTGAGCGGGATGCGGGTGAGTGTCAAAGACAGCTTCGATGTGGCGGGGTATCCGACGCTGTGCGGGAGCCTGTACCGGACGGGGCACGTGGCGTCGCGGGACGCGACGGTGGTGGCGCGGTTGCGGGCGGCCGGGGCGGTGCTGGTGGGGAAGACGAACTGTCCGGAGTTTCTGGCGAATTACGAAACGGACAATTTTGTGACCGGCTGGACGCGGAACCCGTGGAACCTGGAACGCACGGCGGGCGGGTCGAGCGGGGGCGAGGCGGCGGCGATCGCGGCGGGGCTGTCGGACGGCGGGGTGGGGAGCGACGGGGGCGGGTCGATCCGCGTGCCGGCGCATTGCTGTGGGATCGCGGGGTTGAAGCCGACGCCGGGGCGGGTATCGGCGGCGGGGCATTTTCCGGAGATCGCGCATCCTGGCGGGCTGCTGGGAGTGGCGGGGCCGATGGCGCGGACGGTGCGGGACGTGCGGCGGCTTTACGACGTGATGGCGGGGTACGATCCGCGGGATCCGTTTTCGGCGCCGGTGGAGGTGGGGCGCCGTTTCGACGGCCCGTGCGCGGTGGGCGTGATGGAGGAGCCGTGCCATCCGGCGATCGGGGCGGCGGTGCGGCGGGCGGCGGGGCTGCTGGAGGGGTTGGGCTACGCGACGCGGCCGTTCGCGCCGCGGGGGCGGGAGCGGGCGGTGGCGGTGTGGGACTTCTTCTTCAACACGCTGACGGATGAGTTGAAGCGGAAGGTGATCGAGACGGCGCCGGAGAAGGCGCACTGGACGGGATTGGAACTCTTGAAAGACCCGCCGGCGCGGCCGACGGGGTTGGAGGTGGTGACGCAGTTGGCGGTGCGGGACAAGATGCGCGGGGCGGTGCTGGAGCAGATGGCGGACGTGCCGCTGCTGGTAGGGCCGCCGTGCGCGATTCCGGCGTGGCGGTACCGGGAGCGGGAGCGGCCGTTTCTGGAGACGATGGCGGCGGCGACGATCTGGAACCTGTTCGGGTTCCCGGCGCTGGTGCTGCCGATGGGGTTCACCGACGACGGGCTGCCGGTGGGCGTGCAGCTGGTGGGGCGGCCGTGGGAGGAAGAACGGCTGCTGGATGCGGGCTGCCAGCTGGAAGAGGCGCGTGGCCCCTTTCCGGCGCCGGTTGGCGAATTTTCTCCCTAGAATGGGGAATAGGATGCGCCGTTTTATTGTTCCTCTACTGGCCGCCGCTTCTATGCTGACCGCCGCCGAGCCTCGCAAGATTTTCGACTACCCCTACGAACAGCACGACTTCCCGAACGGGCTGCGGCTGATCACGGTGCCGACGGATTATCCGAACATCGTGGCGCTGTATGTTGTCGTGAACGTTGGGTCGCGGAACGAGGTGGAGGCAGGGAAGAGCGGGTTCGCCCATTTCTTTGAACACGTGATGTTCCGGGGCACGAAGAAGAATCCGCCGCAGAAGTGGGAAGCGACGATGAAGGCGGCGGGCGCGTCGACGAACGCGTTTACGAGCGACGACCTGACGGCGTATCACGCCACCTTTTCGAAGCAGGGGCTGGCGTCGATTCTGGAGCTCGAGGCGGACCGGTTTCAGAACCTGGACTACAGCGAAGCGGTGTTCCGGACCGAGGCGCTGGCGGTGAACGGGGAGTACAACAAGAACTCGGCCGCGCCGACGCAGAAGCTGTTCGAGAAGCTGCGGGATACGGCCTACGACGCGCACACGTACAAGCACACGACGATGGGGTTCCTGGAAGACATCAAGGCGATGCCGGAGCAGTACGCGTACTCGAAGCAGTTCTTCGACCGGTTCTACCGGCCCGAGTACACGACGATCCTGGTGGTGGGGGACGTGAAGCCGGCGGAGGTGAAGGGGCTCGTCGAGAAGTATTGGGGCGATTGGAAGCGGGGCAGCTACACGGCGCAGATTCCGGTGGAGCCGGCGCAGAAGGGCGAGCGGAAGTCGCACGTCGACTGGCCGGTGGCGACGGCGCCGTGGATCGCGGTGGCGTACAAGGCACCGGCGTATACGGACACGGAGAAGGACACGGCGGCGTTGAACCTGATCGCGGCGCTGGGTTTCGGGCAGACGTCGCCGTTGTACCAGAAGCTGGTGATCGGGGAGCAGAAGGCGGACGTGCTGGGGGGCGACGCGCCGCAGGACGTGGACCCGTCGCTGTTCGGGGTGTACGCGCGGGTGAAGGCGGAGAAAGACGTCGAGGGGGTGCGGGAGGAGATTGTCTCGACGCTGAACGGTTTCAAGGACACGCTGGTGGACCCGAAGAAGCTGGAGGCGGTGAAGAAGCATTTGCGGTACCGGTTCGCGCAGTCGATGAACAACAGCGAGTCGATCGCGGGGGCGCTGGCGTATGCGGTGGCGCTGCGGCGGTCGCCGGAGACGTTGAACCGGCTGTACGCGATGTATGAGCGGATCACGCCCGAGGATCTGCGGGAAGTGGCGCGGAAGTACTTCGTGGAGAGCGGGCGGACGGTGACGACTCTGGCGGGGCCGAAGGCGAAATGAAGACCCTACTTACTTTCCTGGTGATGAGCATGGCGATGCCGGCGATGGACGTGGTGGCGATGCACGGGCAGTCGCCGTTGATACAGTTCCGGATCGTGTTCCGGGCGGGGGCGGCGAACGATCCGAAGGGGAAAGAGGGCGCGGCGGCGTTCACGGCGGCGCTGCTGGCCGGGGGCGGGACGAAGACGCGGACTTACCAGCAGGTGCTCGACGAGCTGTACCCGATGGCGGCGGGGGTGTACGAGCAGGTGGACAAGGAGATGATCGTGTTCCGCGGGTCGACGCACGTGGACAACCTGGAGGGTTACTACGGGCTGCTGCGGGACATGCTGGCGGCGCCGGGTTGGCGCGAGGACGATTTGAAGCGGGTCCGGGACGACATGAAAAATGCGATCCGGCTGGAGCTGCGGGAGAACAACGACGAGGAACTCGGGAAGGAGGTTCTGTACGCGGAGCTGTACAAGGGACATCCGTACGGGCACCTGAGCCTGGGCCGGCTGGACGCGATCGAGACGATGACGATGGCGGATCTGCAGGCCTTCTACAAGGCGCACCTGACGCAGGCGAACCTGACGATCGGGATCACGGGGAACTATCCGGACGGGTTCGTGGAGCGGATGAAGAAAGACTTCGGGGCGCTGCCGAAGGGGAAGCCGTCGACGGTGAAGCTGCCGGCGGTGGCGGAGATAAAAGAGACCCGGGTGACGATCGTCGAGAAGAAGACGCGGGCGGTGGCGTACTCGATCGGGTTCCCGATGGAGGTGACGCGGAACCATCCGGATTTCCCGGCGCTGCTGGTGGCGAACACGTGGTTCGGGCCGCACCGTTCGAGCGGCGGGAACCTGTATCAGCGCATGCGCGAGATCCGCGGGCTGAACTACGGCGACTACTCCTACATCGAGTATTTCCCGCGCGGGATGTATCAGTTCGAGCCAGACCCGAACCTGTTCCGGCGCAGCCAGATCTTCCAGATCTGGATCCGGCCCGTGGAGCCGCCGACGGCGCATTTCGCGCTGCGGCTGGCGCTGTTCGAACTCGACCGGCTGGTGGAGAAGGGGATCACGGAGGCTGACTTCGAGACGACGCGGGACTTCCTGGCGTTGAACGTCAACCTGCTGATGAAGACCAAGAGCGCGGAGCTCGGCTATGCGATCGACTCGAAGGCGTACGGGATTCCGGAGTACACCGCGGATATTCAGAACGCGCTGAAGAAGCTGACGCACGCGGATGTGCAGAAGGCGATTAAGAAGCATCTGCGGAAGGACCGGCTGCGGATCGTGGCGATCAGCGACAACGCGGCGGCTCTGAAGAAACAGTTGCTCGACGACGGGCCGTCGCCGATGAAGTACAACTCGCCGAAGCCGGGCGACGTGCTCGAGGAAGACAAGATCGTCTCGACGAAGAAGCTGGGGCTGCGGGCGGATCAGGTGGAGATCGTGCCGGTGGAATCGGTGTTCAAATAAGCCCGGATTCGTGGAAGCGGTCGCAGCCGATGCAGAGGTTCGTGTATTGGCTGCCGTCGGGGCGGGTGGTGGTGGATTCGGCGAGGAAGCGCTCGACGGACCAGCCGTGGGCGAGGCCCATGCGCTCGGGTTGGCCGCGGTTGATGGCCTCGTAGACGGGGTTGCCGCGGAGGCGGGCGAGGATCTGTTCGAGCGGTTCTTCGAGCAGGGAGCCGACCGGTTTTTTCGTTTTGAGGCAGCAGGGGTAGACGTTGCCGTTGGGCTCGATGGAGACCTCGGCGCCTTTGCGGCCGTACTCGAGGAAGTTGAGGCCGCCGGACCACTGGTTGCAGAAATTGTCGGCGAGGCTGGCGGTGGAGAGGCAGTTGGACCAGGCGCGGCCGCGGGGCCAGAGGCGGCCGATCCAGGAGTCGGGCTGGGCTCCGAAGATGCCTTACCGTTCGGGCGTGAGGCCGGCGTCCTGGAACATCGCCGGGAGCCGGGCGCGCAGGGCCTGCTGGGCGCCGATGGTTTCGAGGCCGTCGTGGAAGCTGTCGATGCCGGAGACGGAGATTTTGGTGACGTGGTGGGCGATGAGTTCTTCGATGAAGCGCGGGCGGAGGGTGTCGCCGGTGGTCTGGACGATGAGGTTGACGCCGCCGGCGTCCTTGTATTTGGCGTGGAGGAGGTCGAGGGCGGGGTAGAGGACGGACTCGCGAACGGGGTCGAGGAGCATTTCGCCGCCGGCGAGGATGATGCGGCCGCGCTGTTCGGTGGTGTCGGTGTAGGTCATGCGCGCGGGGAAGTTGGCGATGACGCGGGGGAAGTTGGCGCGGGCCTCGGCGACGACGGCGTCGAGCTCTTCGCCGTAGTAGGGGTGGAAGCGTTCCTCGTAGCAGTGGCGGCAGCGGCGGTGGCAGAGCCAGCTCAGCACATAGTAGATGGATTCCACGTTAGCCCCAGGTGACGACGGTGCGCTTCTCGATCTTCGCGTCGTCGAGCGCGATGCCGAAGCCGGGCGTGTCGGGCAGCGTGATTTTGCCGTCGACCGGCTTGGGGTCCCACTTTTCGAACCAGTAGTAGGTGCTCATTTTCGAGATGAGATATTCGACGAGCGGGCAGGTCATGGGCGACTGCGCGGCGACGACGTGGAGCGCGGCGTGGACGGAGTGGCCGTGGGGGATGACCTGGGCGTCGTAGCCGGAGGCGATGTGGCAGATCTTGACGAGCTCGCTGACGCCGCCGCACCATTCCGGATCGGCCTGGACGACGGTGATGGCGCGGGCCTCGAGGAAGCGCATGACCTCCCAGCGGCCGTAGAAGTGCTCGCCGGTGGCGACGGGGACGGAGGTGGCGCGGCGGAGGGCGGCGAAGCTTTCGAGCTTGTCGGGGTGGAAGGCTTCTTCGATCCAGCGGGGGCGGTATTGCTCCACCTGTTTCGCCCATTGGATGGCGTAGTTGATGTCCCAGGCCATGAAGGCGTCGAACATGAGGTCGACGTCGTTGCCGACGGCTTCGCGGAGGTGGCGGACCATGTCGATGTTCTTCTGCAGGCCGGCGGGGCCGTCGCCCGGGCCGACGGGCATGAACCACTTCTGGTGGCGGAAGCCCTGGGCCTTGAATGCGGCGGCGGTGCGGCGCATGCGCTCGGGTTCGACGGAGTGGCCGAGGCAGCTGCCGTAGGCTTCGACGCGCGGGCGCGTGGGGCCGCCGAGCAGGCGGTAGACGGGCGTGGCGTAGTAGCGGCCGCGGAGGTCCCAGAGCGCGTTGTCGACGGCGGAGATGGCCATCATGAAGTGCGAGGAGCGGGAGTGGCGGTTGGAGCGGTGGAGCTTGTCCCAGAGCGTCTCGCCGGCGAGGGCGTCCTTGCCGATGAGGAACGGGCGGAGTTGCTGGTGGACGACGATGGCGGCCTCGGTGTCGATGGGGCCGTAGAGGCCTTCGGGGCCTTCGTTGGTTTTGATCTGGAGGTAGAGGGCGGCGGCGCGGGCCTCGCCGGCGGGCTGGGTTTTCTCGTGGTATTCGGCGGGGCGGTGCTCTTCGTAGACGTGGAGCGGGTTGGCCTGGTGCTGCTTGCGGGCGTCGGCGGCGTCGAATTTACGGCGGCCTTCGACGCGGAGGATCTCGACGGCGCGGATGGTGGCGGGGCCATTGTTGCGGGCGCGTTCCTGGGCGTTGAGGAGGGCGGGAACGGCGGTGAGGAGGAGGTCGCGGCGGCGCATGGGTCGCCTGAATTTTAACAGACCGGGTTATTTGCGGACGAGTTTGGCGACGGCGGGCGCGGGGCGTTCGACGGGGGAGGAGAGGATGATCGAGGTCGAGGTCATGCCGTAGGGGGTGAGGCGGTCGATGAGCTTTTGCAGGCCGGCGACGGAGGGGACGCGGACCTTGAGGATGAACGACTCGTCGCCGGTGCAGCGGTGGCATTCGAGGACTTCGGGGAGTTCGCCGGCGAGCGCGGTGAGGCGTTTGGCCTGCGACTCGGCGCCGGCGAGGCGGATGCGGATGAAGGCGGCGATGGGGAGACCGATGGCGGCGGCGTCGATGCGGGCGGAGTAGCCGGTGATGACGCCGGACTCTTCGAGGCGGCGGACGCGTTCGGCGGCGGCGGGCGTGGAGAGTCCGACGCGGCGGCCGATCTCGGCGAAGGAGAGGCGGGCGTCGGCCTGGAGCTCGGCGAGGATGCGCCAGGAGATGGGGTCGAGCTGGGTGTGAAGCATTGTGGGGATCCTGCTTATCGAACGGTAACAGAAAACGGCGGATCGCCTAACGAGCGGTATTCCGGCGGCGGGCGGGCGGCGCTACATTTGGGGCATGCCACTCGAAAGACGCAGTTGGGCCGAGCCGTTCCGGATCAAGGTTGTGGAGCCGGTACGCATGACGACGCGGGAGCAGCGGGAGCGGGCGATCCGCGAGGCGGGTTACAACACGTTCCTGCTGCGGTCGCGGGACGTTTACATCGATTTGCTGACGGACTCGGGCACGTCGGCGATGAGCGACCGGCAGTGGTCGGCGATGATGGTGGGCGACGAGGCGTACGCGGGCAGCGAGAGTTTTTACCGCTTTGAGGCGGCCGTGCAGCGGGTCTACGGCTACCGGCATGTGATTCCGACGCACCAGGGGCGCGGGGCGGAGCATATCCTTTCGAAGGTGCTGATCCGGGCGGGCGACGTGATTCCCGGCAACATGTACTTCACGACGACGCGGCTGCACCAGGAGCTCGCCGGCGGGCGGTTTGTCGACGTGATCATCGACGAGGCGCACGACCCGGCGTCGCCGCATCCGTTCAAGGGCAACGTCGATCCGGCGAAGCTCGAGCGGGTGATCGTCGAGAACCCGGGCAAGGTGCCGTACGTGTGCGTGGCGGCGACGGTGAACATGGCGGGCGGGCAGCCGATCGCGCTCGGGAACCTGCGCGAGGTGCGCGAGTTGACGCGGAAGTACGGCGTGCGGGTGATTCTCGACGCGACGCGGATCGCGGAGAACGCGTACTTTATTCAGCAACGCGAGCCGGGGCAGGCGGGGCGGACGGTGCGGGAGATCGTGCGGGAGCTGTGCGACTTGAGCGACGGGTGCACGATGTCGGCGAAGAAGGATCCGCTGGCGAACATTGGGGGTTTTCTCGCGGTCAACGACGACGATGTGGCCGAGCAGGCGTGCAATCTGCTGGTGGCGTTCGAGGGGCTGCAGACCTACGGCGGGATGGCGGGTCGCGACATGGAGGCGGTGGCGGTGGGGATCGAGGAGTCGGTGGAGGACGACCACATCCGGGCGCGCATCGGGCAGGTGGAGTATCTGGGCGAAAAGTTGATGGGGTGGGGAATTCCGATCGTGCAGCCGATCGGCGGGCACGGGATCTTTCTGGACGCGAAGGCGTTTCTGCCGCACGTACCGCAGGAGCACTACCCGGCGCAGGCGCTGGCGGCGGCGCTGTATCTCGACTCAGGCGTGCGGACGATGGAGCGCGGCGCCGTCTCGGCGGGGCGCGACGAGAACGGCGTGGAGCGGCGGCCGCGGCTGGAACTGGTGCGGTTGACGATCCCGCGGCGCGTCTACACGCAGGCGCACATGGACGTGACGGCGGAGAGCGTGTACTGCGTTTACGAGGAGCGGGAGAGGATCCGGGGGCTGCGGATGGTCTACGAGCCGAAGCTGCTGCGGTTTTTCCAGGCGCGGTTCGAAACTATGTAGATTTTTACAGACATAGGGGTTTCACCGGATGCGTCCTGCCGTCGCGGGAGCTACGACAGACGGAAGGGCGCGAGCCGCAAGACCGGGCGTCTCTGCCTCCGAATCGAACCGCCGAAAGGGACGCCTGCGTCATGGAAGATCCGGGAAGCCCGAAACCCACGAAGGAGTACGCGCACGCCGCGTACTCCATTCTGTTGCCGGCTGACGCGATGATGCCGGTGCATAAGAAAACCCATCGTCTCTACGACCGGTTTCTGCCGTTTTTTGGCCGCTATCTGCCGCCCGGGGCGCTGGTGGTAGATGTCGGCGCCTACTGCGGCGACACCATGGCGGCGATGCTGGACGCCAACCCGGGACTGCGTTTCGTTTGCATTGAAGGCGACGGCGAGCGGTACGATCTGCTGGAAGAAAACGTCCGGCGGATCCAGGCGGCGGTGCGCGACGTGGACGTCCACACGGTGCATGCGTATGTGGGGACCGATGCCGGGGCCGCGTTCGTCGGCCAGTTGCAGGCGCTCGACCAGATCGTGCAGACCGAGAACGCGGGCCGCGTGTGGCTGCTCAAGTCCGATACCGACGGCCGCGATTTCGACGTGCTGGCGTCAGCGGGCGAGGTGCTCGCGCGGGACTGGCCGGTGCTGTTTTTCGAGTGCGAGATTCACGCCGCCGCCGATATGGCCGCGTTCATGTCGCAGTTCGAACGGCTGCGGGATCGCGGCTACACGCACTGGGTGGTCTTCGACAACTTCGGCGCCGTGATGCTCGAGATCGGCGACCTCGACGTCGTGCGCCAGTTGCTCGACTACGTGTGGCGTCAGAACCAGGGCCGGTCCACGCGGACGATTTACTACTTCGACATCCTGGCCGCGACGAAGGTCGACCGGCGCATGGTTGCGCGCGTGGTCTCCGCGTACAAAGAATCGGCGTAAGCCGGGGCAGGGTTCCATTCGCCGTTGATACCTGATAGCATGCGGCTTCTCCCTCTTGTAACCAAAAGCGGGAGAGATTCCAGGCACCTGTGGGGGCCGTACGGAAGCTCCTACAGGGAAAGGAGCAGTCCTTATGAAGGTCTACAACGGCTCCGACCTGCGCAACGTCGCACTGGTCGGCCATCTTCATAGCGGAAAGACATCGATCGCTTCCGCTATGCTCTACACTGCCGGAGCAACCAGCCGGCTCACCCGTGTGGACGAAGGCAACACGCCCACCGATTTCGACGAAGAAGAGGTGGCCCGCAAGATCAGCATTTCCGCGGCAATCGCCCCCGTGGAATGGAAGAAGGGAACCAAGGTGAACCTGGTGGATACGCCGGGATTCAACTCGTTTCTCTACGAGACGAAAGCTGCTCTTGTGGGCGCGGATTCGGGCGCGGTGGTCATCGACGGCGTGTCCGGCGTCGAAGTCGGCACCGAACACGTCTACAACCTCTGCGCGGATCTCAATATTCCGCGCGTCTTCATCATCAACAAACTCGACCGCGAACGGGCCAGCTTCGACCGCGCGATGGAAAGCATCCACGCCGCGTTCGGCCGCGGCGCGGTGCCCGTCCAACTGCCGATCGGCAGCGAGAAGGACTTCCAGGGCGTCGTCGATCTGGTGCGCATGCGCGCCTGGATCTACCCGTCCGACGGCGACGGCAAGGGAAGAGAGCAGGAAATTCCCGCGGACATGAACGAAGCGGCCACGGCCGCGCACGAAGCGCTGGTGGAGATGGTGGCCGAAGGAAAGGACGAACTGCTGGAGGAGTTCTTCGCCGAAGGCACGCTGCCCGTCGAGCACATTGTCGACGGGCTGAAGCAGGCCATCCGCGACCGCCGGCTGTTCCCGATCTTCTGCTGCTCGGCGCTGCACAACATCGGCACCGGGCAACTGCTCGACCAGATCATCGAACTTCTGCCCGACCCCGTCGAGCGCGACAACGCCTACGGCAACTGGAACGGCCAGCAGGTGATCCGGAAGATGAACGACGCCGACCCGCTGTCGGTCTACGTCTTCAAGACGCTCTCCGATCCCTTCGCCGGGCGCGTCTCCTACTTCCGCGTCATCAGCGGCGTGCTCAAGAACGACGCCCACCTGATCAACGGCGCCACGGGCACCGACGAACGCTTCGCCCACATTTCGATCCCCCTGGGCAAGACGCTTGTCCCGGTCACCGAACTGCACGCCGGCGACATCGGCGCCGTGGCCAAGCTCAAGGACACGCTGACCGGCCACACGCTGTTCGACAAGGCCGCGCCGGTCCAGTTCCCGCCGGTGCTGCTGCCGGAGCCGTCCATCGCCTTCGCGGTCTCCGCCAAGAACCGCAACGACGAGGACAAACTGGGCCAGACCATCCATAAGCTGATGGAAGAGGACCTCTGCCTCCGCTTCGACCGCGACCCGCAGACCAAGGAGTTCCTGCTGCAGGGCACCGGCCAGGCGCACATCGAAACGGTCGTGAGCAAGATCAAGCGCCGCTACCATCTCGACGTCGCGCTGCAGGCGCCGAAGATCCCGTACCGCGAAACCATCCGCGGCACGGCCACCGCCCAGGGCCGCCACAAGAAACAGACCGGCGGCCACGGCCAGTTCGGCGACTGCTGGATCCGCATGGAGCCGCTCGACCGCGGCGCCGGCTTCCAGTTCGCCAACGAGGTCTTCGGCGGCGCCATCCCGCGAAACTTCATCCCGGCCGTCGAAAAGGGCATCGTCGAAACCGCCGCCGGCGGCTACCTCGCCGGCTACCCGATGGTCGATTTCAAGGTGGTGGTCTACGACGGCTCCTACCACGACGTCGACTCCTCGGAAATGGCCTTCAAACTCGCCGCGCGGAAAGCGTTCAAGGCGGCGATGCAACAGGCCAAGCCCGCCCTGCTCGAGCCCGTCATGCGCGTCGAGATCCAGGCCCCGGTCGAGTTCGCCGGCGACCTGATGAGCGACGTCACCGGCCGCCGCGGCCGCATGAACGGCATGGACACCAAGAGCGGCACGCAGATCATCCGCGCCATGATTCCCATGGCCGAGATGCTGACCTATCAGAACGACCTGACGGCCAAAACCCAGGGCCGCGGCTCGTTCTCGATGGAGTTCGACCACTACGACTACGTCCCCTCCGCCCAGGCCGATAAGATCATCGCCGCGGCGAAGGCGGCCGGCGTCCACGCGGCCGACGACGACGAATAGCTGAGCTTGCCGGGGAGCGGGCGCGAATCCCGCAGTTCGCTCCCGCTCTCCGGTGTCATTTCGACGCGCGCCTGTGACCACAGTAAACAGGGCTGGTTGATGTATGAGTCCGGCTTATAGTAAGGTCAAAGAGTTGCGATGTAACCCGAAATTCATGATTCGCCGGGAGATGGAATGAAAGCATTGCCAGCTCTGCGAGCCGCGAAAGCAGCCGCAGCGAAGCTTGCCGCCGCCGGATGTTTGTTGCTCGCGCCGGCGGGTGCATTCGCCCAGGGGGCGCCGGCGCAGGCCGTCAACGCCAAGCCCGCGCCGGACGATGCCGCGGCGCGTGGCGCCGAGTCGATCCCAGCGGTGTCGTCGATTCCCAAGCTCGACGCGTCCGAACTGCCGCCCAAGCCGAGTTGGAAAGAGGAGCGCATGGCGCGCGCCGAGGAGTTGTACCTCGAAGGCTACAAACTCTACCAGCTCGGGGATAAAGAAGGAGCGCGCAAGCAGTTCGACCAGGCGCTCGACCTCGTGCTGAACAGCCGCTCGGAGCCGGTGAACCGGTCGGCGTTCGACAAGCGCTTCGAAGAGCTGGTGCAGAAGATCTATCGCATCGACGTCGATATTCAACGGAGCGAGAAGCCCGGCGAGGAGCAGCCGGCGTTTGACAAGGCGCCCATCGACGACATCCTTTCCCTCACCTTCCCGGTCGATCCGAAGATGAAGATGAAGGTGCGCGAGGAGGTCGGCGCGACGGTCAGCCAGTTGCCGCTCGAAGCCTCCGACGCGGTGCTCAGCTTCATCAACTATTTCTCGGGCGAGCGCGGCCGCCGCACCCTCGTCGCGGGTCTGAAGCGCGCCGGCCGCTACAAGCCGATGATCCAGCGCATCCTCGACGAAGAGGGCATCCCGCAGGAGTTCATCTTCCTCGCCCAGGCCGAGAGCGGATTTCTGCCCCGCGCCATGAGCTATATGTCGGCCGGCGGTATGTGGCAGTTCATCCGCGAAACCGGCGGCAAGTACGGATTGAAGAACGACGGCTGGGTGGACGAGCGCTTCGACCCCGAGATGGCCACCCGCGCCGCCGCCCGTCATCTGCGCGATCTGTACCACGAGTTCGGCGACTGGTACCTCGCCATCGCCGCCTACAACTGCGGCCAGGGCAACGTCGACAAGGCCGTCGCCAAGACCGGCTACGCCGACGTCTGGGAACTCCGCTCGCGCGGCACGCTGCCGCTGGAGACCTCGAACTACGTGCCGATCATCCTGGCCATGACCATCATGGCCAAGAACCCGGCCAACTACGGGATCGAAGATATCGTGCCCGATGATCCGCTCGTCTACGATACCGTCGAGATGAACACGCTCACCAGCCTCTCGCTGGTTTCCGACATCATCGGCCGGCCCGTCGCGGAACTCAAGGAACTGAACCCGGCGCTGCTGCGCGACTATGCGCCCTCCGGCTACAAGCTCCACATCCCGCGCGGCTCGGGCCAGGCGTTGATGGCCGGCCTCGAGCTCGTCCCGGCCGAGCGCCGCGCCAGTTGGCGCGCCCACCGCGTCACCGATGGCGAAACGCTCCCCGCCCTCGCCACGCGCTACCGCACCACGCTCTCCGCCCTGCAGCTGGCCAATAAAGCCGTCGAAAGCGACCTGACGCCCGGCGCCCTCGTCGTCGTCCCGGCCGCCGCGCAGCCCATCCTCACCGCCAAGGCGCGCCCGGCCTACGCCCGTTCCGCCTACGGCAAGTCCACCGCGCGCCGCCCTGTCTCCACCGCCGCCCGCAAGCCCGCCGCGAAGGCCAACAAGCCCGTCACGGTGGCCCGCCAGGCCCCCCGCAAACCGCGCGGCTAAGAAATGAAAAGGGCGTCCCGCGCGGGACGCCCTTCTGTCTTCGATTGCCTGGGGCCTACTCGCCCACCGGCTTCGCCACCGCTTCCCGGCAACGCTGGAACAGCTCCAGCAGGGAATCGGCGTACTCCTCCGGCGTGCGCGCCGAGCTCTTGCCGCCGAAGCCGGCGGCCGGCGATCCTTTGCCGTAGCCCGTGCTCACGGCGATGAACTTCATCAGTTCCAGCGCCACCTCATCACGATTATTCTTCTCACCCGGTTTCGACTCGGGTGCTTTTTCGTCTGCCATAACTCTAGACTAGACTAAGATGCCGGTTCTCGCCCGTCGACCCCTGCGCCGGATGCGCGGCGGGGCTCAGGCCGTCTTGATGGAAGCGGCCGACGGCCACCAGTACGTCGTCAAATTCTCCGACAATCCGCAGCACCGGCGCGTGCTCGTCAACGAGTACGCCGCGTCGATCCTCCTGTCCCATCTCGACATCGCCCAGCCCGAGGTCCGCGTCATCGAAATCACCGAGGAGTTCCTCCGCGAGTTCCCCGACGTCTTCATCCAGCTCGGCTCCACCCGCCGCCCCGTCACCCCTGGCTGGCACTTCGGCTCCCGCTTCCCCGGCAACCCCATCACGCAGGCCGTCTACGATATCCTCCCCGACCCGCTCATGAAGAAGATCGCCAATCCCGAAGACTTCCTCGGCGTCCTCGCCTTCCATAAATGGGCCGGCAACTCGGACTCCCGCCAGGCCATCTTCTTCCGCGCCCGCCTCGCCGAGTGGCGCCCGCGCGCCGGCGCCAACCCGCTCCAGGTCGGCTTCGTCGCCCAGATGATGGACCACGGCTACCTCTTCGACGGCCCCAACTGGGAGTTCCGCGACGCGCCCATGTTCGGCCTCTTCTTCCGCCCGCTCGTCTACGAATCCGTCCGCGGCATCGCCGACTTCGACCCCTGGCTCGACCGCATCCGCGAGTTCCCCGCCGACCTCCTGGACCGCATCCTCCGCGAGATGCCCGAATCCTGGCTCCCCGGCGAGGACCGCTCCGCGCTCGAACATCTTCTCGAAATCCTGTTCCGCCGCCGCCGTCGCGTCCCCGAATTGATCGAAGACTGCACGCGCGGCCGCGTCAACCCCTTCCCAAACTGGCGCTGACCGACTCGGCGATCATCCGCCCCGTCGTCGCCGCCAGCAGGATCCCGTTCCGGTAGTGCCCGTAGGCCAGCCAGACCTCCCGCCCCGGCAGCTGTTCCACCACCGGTTCCACCGCCTCCGACCACGGCCGCAGCCCGCACCACGCCTCGTCCGGCCGCCGGTCGAGCAGCCCCGGCAGCATCGCCGCCGCCGCTTCCGCCAGATGCTCCACATAGGCCGGCTCCACGTCGCGCGTCCACACGTCCCGCTGCTCGTCGGAGCCGAAGATCGTGAACCCGCTCGCCCGCTGCAGCGCGTAGTAGTGGCCCCGCCGCACGATCGGCCCCAACGAACCCGGCGTGCAGTGGTACCCCAGCAGGTGTCCCTTCACCGCGAACGCCCGTGGCGCCGCGCCCAGGCCGTCCACCGTGTTCGCCCACGCCCCCGCCGCGATCACCGCCGGCCCGTCGATCCGTTGTAACGGCGCGTTCTCTTCGAACTCCACGCCCAGCGCCCGGCACGCCGCCGTCAGCGCCGCGCACACGTGCCGCGGGTCCACCGCCGCTTCGTTCGGAATCCACTTCGCCGCTTCGATCCCCGCCGCCGCGATCGGGGCCCGCGCCCGGGCCTCGGCCAGCGTCAGCGCCTCCACGCGAATCCCCTCCGGCCGCGTCCGGTTCAACTCCGCCGCCTCCTCCGCCGTGCACGCCAGCTCCAGCGTCCCCGCCACGCGAAAGTCGATCGCCACGCCCGTTGCCGCCGTCAGCTCTTCGACGAACGCGCCGTACCCGGCCAGACTCTCGATCGCCAGCCGCGTCCACCGCGACTCGTCGCGAAACTCCCCGGCCGGCGTCAACATCCCCGCCCCCGCCCAACTCGACTCTCCGGCCAGCCGGCCGGCATCCTTGACCAAGACCCGGAATCCCGCCTGCGCCAGTCGCCATGCGACGCTCAAGCCGATGATGCCGGCGCCTGCTACCGTGACGCGCATCTCCCTCCATGTTACTTGCCCGGCGCGCGATTGTAGAATCAAACTGTATGCACCGCTTCCTGCTGCACAACGGCTCCATCCGGGAAACCACCGAGCCCTGCCTGCTCCCCGGCCAGGTCGGCTTCCTGAACGGCTGGGGCGTGTTCAGCACCCTGCGCGTCTCCCGCGGCGTCCTGTTCGCCTGGGAGCGCCATTGGGCCCGCATGTCCCGCGACGCCAAACGCATGCGCGTGCCCATGCCGGCCACCGCCGCCGAACTCCACGCCGACCTCCAGAAGCTGATCGAAGCCAACAGCGCCCAGGACGCCACCCTCCGCGTCGCCGTCGTCCGCAACCACGGCGGACTGTTCGAAGCCCCCGACCAGACCCGCCGTTACGATGTCGTCGCCTTCACCACCGGCCTCCGCAATTGGGGCAGCGCCGTTCGCCTCGCCATCAAGCCGGACGCCCGCCACGGCGCCTGCGAGTTCCGCGGCGCCAAGATCACCGCCTGGGCCCAGAACCTCACCTGGTACGAGGAGGCCCACGAACGCGGCTTCGACGAAGTCGTGCTGCTCGACGAACACGGCCGCGTCAGCGAGTGCACCTCCGCCAACCTCTTCGCCGTCTTCGGCTCCGACGTCGTCACCCCGTCGCTCGACACCGGCTGCCTCCCCGGCATTACCCGCGAGATCCTGCTCGATTCCATCCACGTCGACGGCATCCGCATCCGCGAAGGCCACCTCCGCCCCGCCGACCTCGAGTCCGCCGACGCCGTCTTCATGACCTCCTCCACCCGCGACCTCCTCCCCGTCGCCGAAATCGAAGGGCTCCGCATCCGCCAGGACGGCAACGTCACCGCCCGCCTCACCGCCGCCTTCCGCACCGCCATCGCCTCCTATGTCGAGGCCGCCCGCGCCAATCCTGTCGCCGGATAACTACCCCTGCGTTTTCCCTGTATAGGACTTTCAGGGTATTTTCTGTCTGGTCCGGCCGGAATATCAGTTGTAAGATAGGCGCAGGACTCTTTCATGACACTGGAATGTCCCAAGTGCGGCTCGGATGAAGTTCGCCTGTCGCGTCGCCGGAGTGCGGTAACCCGTTTACTGCAGATATTCGGCGTGTATCATTTCCGGTGTGAGGACTGCGGGTGGCTGTTTAAGGATAATATCCACAAGCTGACGCACTTGTCCTTCGCCAAGTGCCCCACCTGCCACCGCATGGACCTTAGCCGCTGGAGCCGGACCCACTATCATCCGCCGTTCTCCACCCGCTTCATGCTCGCCATTGGCGCCAAAGCCGTCCGTTGCGAGTACTGCCGGAATAACTTCTGGGCCTTCCGGCTGGTGAAGGAGAAGTTCGATAAGGCCAAGCGCATGGCCCGCAGCCGCGTCGTCATTCCCGCCCCGCCGTCCACCGAAGCCATGCGCCGCGTGGAGGCCGAGCAGGAAGCCATCAGCGGTCCCCGCTAGCGCTTAATTCACGAACCGCCGCAACCGGACGTTGTTCACCAGTCCGAGCATCATGAACGTGTTCAGCATGCCGGATCCGCCGTTGCTCATCAACGGCAGCGGAATCCCCGTCACCGGCATCCGGCCGATCACCATCCCGACGTTCACCAGCAGGTGGAACAGCAGTGTCGCGCAGATACACATGCAGATATACATCCCCCCGCGGTCCGGCGCGCTCTGCGCGTTCTGCACGATCTGCATGAACAGCAGGAAATAGAGCCCCAGCACGAACACCACCCCCACAAAGCCGTGCTCCTCGGCGAAGGCCGCGAAGATGAAGTCGGTGTGCGGCACCGGCAGAAACTGGTACCGCGTCTGCGTCCCGCGCGTCACGCCCTTGCCCCACATGCCCCCGTTGCCGATCGCGATCTTCGATTGAATCACCTGGTAGCCGTCGCCCTTCGGGTCCCGCGACGGATCGAGGAACGTCTGGATGCGCGACTTCTGATAGTCCTTCAGCAGAAACCAGCTCGCCGGCAGCATCACCACCGCCATCGCGCCGATCAGCAGCATGTACTGCCACCGCAGGCCCGCCAGAAATACCCCCATCACCAGAATCGGCATGTACGTCATCGACGTGCCCAGGTCCGGCTGCCGCATCACCATCAGCATCGGCAAACCCACCAGCCCGCACAGCTTCAGCAGGTCCTTCCAGTGAATAGACTCCGTGCGCAGTTCAGTCAGAAACCGCGCCACCAGCAGCACCATCACCAGCTTGGCGAACTCCGAGATCTGGAACAGGAATCCCCCCGGCAGCGCGATCCACCGCCGCGATTCGAAGATCTTCACGCCGAATAGCGCAGTCAATATCAGGATCACGATCGTCGCCCCGTACAAGACGGGCACCTGCCCCAGCAGCGTGTGGTAGTCGATCGACGAGATGATCCACATCAGCGCCAGCCCCACGCAGACGAAGATGATCTGCTTCCACCACAGATCCTTCCACTTCGTCCCCTGCACGGCCGAAAAAATCTGGAGAATGCCGATCGCCGCGATCAACAGCGAGATCAGCAGAAGCCCCCAATCGAAATCCTTGATGGAGCGATAGCTCGCCATGTCTTAGTTCGGGTACCCCTTGTCGCCGTGCGGCGCCAGCGCCAGCGTTGGCAGCCGGTTCACATTGCGGTTCTTCTTGTCGAAGTAGACCTTCATCACGTCGCGCGCGATCGGCGCCGCCTGGTCGCCGTGCCCGCCCGCCTCGAACAGCACCGCCACCACCACCTCCGGGTTCACCCGCGGCGCGAACGCCACGAACCACGCGTTGTCGCGCAGCTCCGCCGCCAGCTTCGCCGACGACTTCATCAACTCGTTCGACGCCAACTGCGCCGTGCCCGTCTTCCCGCAAACCTCCACGCCCGGCAGCCGCGCCGCCCCGCCCGTGCCGCCCTGGTTCACCACCCCGTACATCCCGTAGATCACCTGGTTCACGTTGTCGATCTTCACGTCGCTCTTGCGCGGTTCGATCCGGCTCGGGTCCTTCACCAGGTGCGGCCGCTGCCACACCCCGCCCGCCGCGATCCCGCCCGTCATCACCGCCAGCTGCAGCGGCGTCATCGCCAGGTAGCCCTGCCCGATCGCAACCGAAATCGTGTCGCCCGGGAACCACGGCTGCCGCAGCGTCCGCGCCTTCCACTTCGACGACGGCAGAATCCCGCGGTATTCGAACGGCAGGTCGATCCCGGTCTCTTTCCCCAGCCCCGCGATCTCGCCCAGCTTCGCCAGGTTGTCGATCCCCAGCCGGTTGCCGACGTTGTAGAAAAACACGTCGCAGCTCACCGCCAGCGCCCGGTGCAGGTTCACCGTCCCGTGGCCTTTCTTGTTGTGGCAGCTGTGATAGTGCCCGTAGAAACTCATCCCGCCCGGGCAATGGAACGTCGTGTTTTCGTCGATCACGCCGTTCTCCAGCGCCGCCAGCGCCACCAGCGGTTTGAACGTCGACCCCGGCGCCAGGTTCGACTGGATCGCCCGGTTCAGCATCGGCTTCTCCGGGTTGTTCATGATCTCGTTCCAGTCCTTGTGCCGTATCCGCCCCGCGAACTTGTTCGGGTCGAACGCCGGCCGCGACGCCATCGCCAGCACCTCCCCGTTCCGCGGATCCATCGCCACCACCGACCCCCGCCGCCCCTCCAGCGCCATCTCCGCCACGATCTGCATGTCCAGATCGACCGTCAGCTGCAGCGACCGCCCCGGATCGGCTTCCTTGTACCCGATCACCTCGCGCTCGTTGCCCTTGTTGTCCACCACCACCTGCCGCTGCCCGTCCACGCCCATCAGCGTGTCGTTGTACTGTCGCTCAAGCCCGGCCTTGCCAATCACGTCGCCCTGGTTGTATTTGGCGAAATCGGCCAGGTCCAGCTCGGCTTCCGTCACTTCGCCCACGTAGCCGACCACGTGCGCCAGCAGGTTGTCGCGCGGATACAGCCGGTGCTGCACGTGCACCAGTTCCAGCTCCGGATAGGTGTCGGCGTCCCGGTGCGATTCGACGAAGGCGATCTCGGCCGGCGTCAGTTCGTCTTTGATGATGATCGCCTGGTACTTCGGCCGCGACCGGAACCGGTGCAGCCGCGCCCGCAACTCTTCCAGATCCAGGTTCAACCCCGAGGCGATCCCAGGCAGATGCTCTTCCTTCAGGCTTTCCCTCGACAGGTACACCGAGAACGACGAGTGGTTGTCCACGATCGTCCGCCCCTCCCGGTCCAGGATCTTCCCGCGCGCCGCCAGAATCGGCGTCGATTTGATCCGGTTCCGGTCCGCCGCCTCCGAGTACAGCTCGTTGTTCTGCACCTGCAGCTTCCAGAAGCCCGCGATCAGGAACAGAAACACGGCTACCGACACGTACTGGAAAAACGCGATCTTGCCGGACGCGAAACTCGTGTCGTCGTGCAGGATCGCCGGGTCGAGAACCTCCGGTTCCAGCGGGTCGTTCGGATTGCGTTGCAAATGTGCGGGCACGTCCTGCCTAGCCCCTCTCCCGTAGTTTATCCAGAATCAGGAACAGCGGAACCGAAACCAGCGAGTTCAGCAGCCCGAACATCAGCGTCTGCCCCACGTCGAAGTTCACCGCCTGCCCCAGCAGCGCCCGCACCAGGATCCACGTGAAGAACTGGTGGAAGAAAAAGAAGAAGAACGAGAGGCCGAACCGGATCGTCGTGTTGTCCACGTCGATCTTGATCGAAATCGACGCCGCGAAGTAGCCTACCAGCGTCTTCACCATCCCGAAGATCCCCAGCGGCTGGTGGCTCAGCGCGTCCTGCAGCAGCCCGATCGCCGCCCCGGTCAGCGTGCCGCCGATCGGGTTCCGCTGCATCAGCGAGAAATACACCGTCACCAGCAGCGGCAGCTCCAGATACGCCAGGTGCCGGAAAAACAGCGGAATGTTCACCTGAAACGCGATCGACGCCAGCGGGATGAAGATCAGCCAGATGACGCGGAACTTCGAGACCTTACCGCGCCGCGGGTTGTCGATCAATATCTGTTCGGAGAGGTCGGGCATAGGTTACCGTTGCGGCTGCTCCGCCGGTTTGGCCGGCGCGGGGGCCGGAGCCGGGGGCGGCGCCAGCACCGGCGCCGCGGGCCGCGATACCTGGTTGGGGTCCATGTTGAAGTTCGGCAGCCGCGCCCCCGCGTTGCCGAACCGCACCCCCTGAATCTCTCCGATCCGCTTGATCTTCTCCCGCAGCCGGTCGGCATCGGTCGACAGCGCCGGAAGCACCGTCTCCGCCGCCCGCTCCCCGTCCCCGCCATCCGGCGGCGGCATCAGCGTCACCGGGCCCGTCTCCGGCCCCGTCCCTTCCAGAATCTTCTGGTGCACGCCCTCGAGCACGATGAGGACCTCTTCCAGGCCCCGCTGCAGCCCCGCCGGATCCAGGAAAATCTCTTTAAATTCCTTCCCCTGCCGCACGATCCGCACCTGCCCCGCCGGCAGCCCCTTGGCGAAGACGCGGTCGTCGCCCGAGGTGAAGAACCACTCGCCCTCTTCCACCTTGATCTCGTTCTGGATATGGTCCACCAGCACCTGCGTCCGCCCCAGCCCCTTCAACGTCCCCGGCACGCGCGACTTCTGCGAGATCACGCCCGCCGCGAACGACGGGTCCGTGATCAGCAGCACCTGCGCCGCCGACGGATAAACGAAGGGGACCTTCCCGACAATCCCGTCCGGCGTGATCACCGCCATCCCGCGCTGCACGCCGTCCCGCTGCCCGCGGTCGACAAAAACCGCCTTCGAGTTCGCCCCGGTCCCCGAGCCGATGATCCGCGCCGCCACCGTCTTCGCCCGCGTCTGCTGCTGGAACATCGCCAGCGCCCGCACCCGGTCCGCCGTCGTCAGCTCGGTACGCAGAAACTGGTTCTCCAGCTTCATCCGGTCGAGCTCCGACTTCAGCCGCTCGTTCTCGCGTTCCACCCCGATCAACACGATGTAGCGTTCGAGAAAACCGAACGACGACCCGCGCGCCTTGTCCAGCGCCTTCGCCAGCGGCGACACCGCCGTCACCGTCACCGACCGCAACAGGCTCACGTCTTCCTTCGTCCGCACCTGGTAGGCAAGCAGCACCAGCTGCGCGGCGATCGCGATCACCAATACAGCCAGGTTGCGGTAACGGCTCATGCGGAACTCCGGCGAAACGGCTCAGTTACTCGATCGCGATACGGCGCAACAGCTTGAAATCGGTCAGCATCTTGCCGGTCCCCAGCACGACGCTCGCCAGCGGGTCTTCGGCAATCGACACCGGCAGCCCGGTCTCTTCCCGGATGCGCTTGTCCAGATTCTTCAACATCGCCCCGCCGCCCGTCAGCACGATGCCGCGGTCGCTGATGTCGGCCGACAACTCCGGCGGCGTCCGCTCCAGCGCCACGCGAATCGCGTTCATGATCGTCGCCACGCATTCGCTCAGCGCGTCCCGGATCTCCGAATCGTCGATCGTGATCGTCTTCGGCACGCCCTCGATCAGGTTCCGGCCCTTGATCTCCATCGTGATCGGCTTCTCCAGCGGATACGCCGAACCCACCGTCATCTTGATCTGCTCCGCCGTCCGCTCGCCGATCAGCAGGTTGTACCTCCGCTTCAAGTACTGCATGATCGCGTCGTCCATCTCGTTGCCCGCCACCCGCACCGACCGCGAGTAAACAATGCCCGACAGCGAAATCACCGCCACGTCCGTCGTCCCGCCGCCGATATCGACCACCATGTTGCCCGACGGTTCCGTAATCGGCAGGCCCGCGCCGATCGCCGCCACCATCGCCTGTTCCACCAGGTGCACTTCCGACGCCTTCGCCCGGTACGCCGAGTCGATAACCGCCCGCTTTTCCACCTGCGTGATCTCCGACGGCACGCCGATCACGATGCGCGGATGCACCAGCATCTTCCGCCCGTGCGCCTTCTGGATGAAGTAGTTCAGCATCCGCTCGGTCACCTTGAAGTCGGCGATAACGCCGTCCTTCATCGGCCGGATAGCCACGATGTTGCCCGGCGTCCGCCCCAGCATCTCCTTGGCCTCTTTGCCCACGGCTTCCACTTCGCCGTTGGTCTTGTTGATGGCGACGATCGACGGCTCGTTCACGACGATGCCCTTGCCCTTGGCGAATACCAGCGTATTGGCCGTGCCAAGATCGATCGCTAAATCGGACGAAAAAAGACTGAAGAGGGAGCGCAGGTTCATTTGAAGCGTGGGAGTCTGCCCGGTCGCACGGAAGGCGTCCGGTGGGTGATACTACCAACCTAACACGCTTTTCCGGTGGTGTACGGCGATTTGTGTAATTTTTTCAGTCATTTGGGCAGCGTCAGCGCCATCGCCTTCAGCCGCCCGAACGTCATCTCCAGCGCCCGCTGGTCCGCCGCCTTCTCCGCCACCCCGCCCTCGGCCAGCTCCGCCGCCAGCTCCCGCGCCACCCGCCGGATCACCGGAAATCGCCGCCCCAATAAATCCAGAAATCGCTCCCGCCCCGGCCACTCCGCCGCGGGCATCCCCAACGCCACGTCGATCCACAACACCGCCTGCGCCAGCGCCTGGCACCGCTCCGGCGTCGACGGGTTCTCCTGCGCTTCCAACGCCCCCAGCGCCGCCTCCAGTGTCTTCTTCCACGCCGGCCGCCAATCAATCCCCCGCCGGTCCATCTCCTCCCGGATCAGCACGTGCTGCACCGCGTCCCCGGCCAGAATCGACAGGCAGCTCGACGGCCCGCCCATGTACGCCGGCGCCGGATACCGCTGCGCCTTCAGCCACAAATGCCCGTACTCGTGCGCGATCACGTACCCCTCGTCGGCCTCCGGCGTCTGCCGCCGGTTCAGCAGCACGAAGCTCATCCGCTGCCCCGCCTCCTGGTAGGTGATGCTCAGCGCCTGCGCCCCCGCGAACTGCTGCTGAAAGTTCGGGTTCTCCGTAAACTGCTCGACAATCGCCTTGTACGGCGTCCCCTCGGGCAGCTTCGCGCCCGGCTCCGTCCGCAGCAGATACACCGCCAGCCGCCCGGCCTTCTCGATCTCCTCGCGCCAGGTCTCCAGCGGGCCGGCAAGCAGCAGGGCCAGAAGGACGGTTGTCACGATACGATGGTAGCAGTTGCTTACCCGTCGACAATTTGCCATCGCCGCCGGTTCTCTCGCCGGCCTTTCCTCCTGTTCCCGCGAAAAAGGCGCCGGATTTGAAGGCTACGCCTTCGTCGCCAACGAGGAGGGCGGCGCCATCGCCGCCGTCAACCTCACCGCCTTCGCCGTCATCCGCCACATCCGCATCGAAGGCAACCCCACCAAGGTCGCCTCCCACCCCACCCTCCCCTCCGTCTGGGCCCTCGCCTCCGGCGCCCTCCACGAAATCGACCCCACCCGCCTCGAGTTCCGCCGCAAGCTCGACCTCGGCGGCCCCGCCCTCGACGTCCAGCTCAGCCCCGACCGCGAACACCTCTGGGTCCTCCTCCCCAACCGCCTCTCCCGCTACGTCGCCGAAACCCTCGCCCCCGCCGGCGTCTGGAACCTCCCCGGCGAAGCCACGTCCTTCGTCCTCGCCCGCCGCGAACCCTTCGCCGCCGCCGTCATCAAGGACGCCCCGCCCGTCCTCATCTCCACCGCCGAGCCCGGCCGCGTCACCCCCGTCACCCTCCCCTACCAGGCCGATCTCCTCCACTTCCGCAGCGACGGCAAACAGCTCATGGCCGCCGGCGCCGCCGCCCGCCAGGCGTCTTTCCTCACCGTTCCCGACGCCCGCGTCGTCGCCCACCTCCCGCTCGCCATCGAGCCCAAGCGCGTCACCTCCAAGCCCGACGGCGGCGAACTCTATCTCACCGGCGACGGCCTCGACGCGGTCGTCGTGCTCTACCCCTACCTCGCCGAAGTCGGCGAAACCGTCCTCGCCGGCCGCCGCCCCGCCGCCATGGCCGCCGTCTCTACCCCCGACCAGGACTACCTCTTCGTCGCCAACCCCGACGCCGGCAACGTGACCATCCTCGACATCACCACCCACAAAATGGTGGGCGCCGTCCCCGTCGGCAAGGACCCCGCGTTCCTGACCATCACCCCCGACGGCCAGTACGCGCTCGTACTCAACCGTGCCTCCGGCGACATGGGCGTCATCCGCGTCAAGGCCGTGGTCCGCAACCGCGGCAAGCAGGCCCCGCTGTTCACCATGATCCCGGTCGGCTCCCGCCCCGTCGCCGCCGCCGTCCGCGGCGCATAACGCCTCTCCCCTCTGCTATCTTGCGAACATGCGCCTGCCCGTTGTCGCTGTCCTCCTTCCCGCCGCCCTCTTCGCCCGGTGCGATGTCCTCCCGCCTAAGCTAGTCTCCCCCGAATCCGCCGGCCTGAAGCCCGCCCCCGTCGCCGAACTCGTCGCCGCCGTCCGCGCCTCCGGCACCACAAGTTTCGCCGTCCTCAAGGACGGCAAGCTCATCGCCGCCTTCAACGAACATCAGCCCCTCAACGTCTACTCCATCTCCAAAGCCGTCACCTCCCTCGCCGCCGGCCGCCTCTTCACCACCGGCCGCTGGACCAGCATCGACGCCCCGCTCTCCACCCTCCTCCCCGGCTTCGACACCGACCCCAAAGGCGCCATCACCCTCCGCCAGCTCATGTCCCACACCTCGGGCATCCGCGACGCCCGCGACTCCGCCGGCCACGTCACCCGCGAGTGGAACACCGCCCGCGACCGCCTCGCCCTCGCCCGCACCCTCCCCATCGCCACCCCGCCCGGCGCCGCCTTCAAGTACAACAACCAGGGCCCCTTCCTCGTCGCCGCCGCCGTCGAACACGCCGCCGCCGAACGCCTCCACCCCTTCCTGCTGCGCACCCTCTTCGAGCCCATGTGCATCGCCAAATCCAGCTGGCTCACCGACCGCACCGGCCGCGCCGCCGGTTACGCCGGCCTCACCATCTCCGCCTTCGACCTCGCCAAGCTCGGCCAGCTCCTCCTCAATCGCGGCCTCTGGGGCTCCCAGCGCCTCCTCTCCGAAGAGTGGATCCGCCTCTCCGCCCTGTCCTCCTCCCAGACCGTCAACAAAAACGTGGGCCTCCTCTGGTTCCTCCACTGGAACGAGGACCTCCCCCTCCCCCTCATCGTCCACCACTCCGGCGACGGCGGCCAGTATCTCTACGTCTTCCCCAACCACAACATCGTCGTCGCCCGCCTCCGCGACTCCGGCGATGCCACCCCCGCCCAGTCCATGAACGATCTCCCCGAACGCATCGTCGACACCCTCATCCGCCGGCAGCGCTGACCTACCCCGCCTGCTCAAACGCGGTCTTCAGCCAACCCAGCAACTCCGCATCCACCTCGCCCGCCCCGCCAAGCTTCACCTTGTGCGAACACATCCCCTTCGGCAGGCATTCCTCCAGCCGCCCCCTCCCCCCCCCGCCCTTCAAGTTCCGCCCCACCCCGAACCGCGTGTTCGTCGCCGGCCCGATCATCGCGAACTGCTTCTTCCGCCGCAAACTGACATACCCCTTCTTCGGCGCGATCTCGAACTCCCCGAACGTCCCAATCTCGCCGACGAGCTTCTCGTGAATCGCCCGCATCCCCGCCTTCGGTCCCGTATAAATCGCGTCCAGCGGATCGGCCTCCGCCACCGAAGCCGCCGCCTTCATCGCCGCATGCACCAGCGCATTCGCGTCCCCGAACCCCAGCCCGAACTGCTGCTTCGCCCAATCCCGCAGCTCCCCGTGCTTCGTCAATCCCGACCCGCGCACCAGCGCCCCCAACTCCGCGATCGTCTTCCCGGTCTTCTTCTCGATATTCGCCAACTGCGTGGCGGTCGCCTTCTCGACGGCATCCATAGGTGCCGGTATGATACAACACCCCCATGCGCCTGTTGCTCCTCCTCCTGGCCGCCGTCGCCGCTCCCGCCCAGACCATCGGCATCGCCATGCTGATGCACGAGTCGAACTCCTTCAACGCCTCCCCCACCACCCGCGCCGATTTCACCGTCGTCTCCGGCAACGCCCCCAACTGGCGCCCCTTCTTCGACGCCCAGAAAAACGAGGTCACCGGCTTCCTCGACGTGCTCTCCAAAGAGCCCTCCGTCAAGATCGTCCAGGGCCTCTACGGCAACGCCACGCCCAAAGGGCCCGTCGCCAAGGCCACCTACGAAGCGCTCGTCACCGAACTCATCGCCAGCCTCAAAGCCAAGGGCCCCCTCGACGGCATCCTCCTCGCCCTCCACGGCGCCATGGTCGCCGAGCACTTCCCGCAGGCCGACGAGGAAACCCTCCGCCGCGTCCGCGAAGCCTTCCCCAAAATCCCCATCGTCGTCACCCACGACTTCCACGCCAACATCTCCCCCCAAACCCTCAACTACTGCACCGCCCTCATTGTCTACCAGCAGACCCCCCACATCGACACCCGCGCCCGCGGCCAGCGCGCCGCCTCCATCCTCGTCCGCACCCTCAAAGGCGAAATCCGCCCCGTCCAGTCCATCGTCAAGCCCCCGATGGTCTTCAACATCCTCTACCACAACACCTTCGCCGGCGTGCTCCACCCCATCACCCAGGACTCCATCGAACTCGAAAAGTCCAACCCCAAGATCCTCTCCGCCTCCGTCCTCGCCGGCTACCAGTACGCCGACGTCCCCTTCATGGGGCCCTCCGTCGTCATCGTCGCCGACGGCGACCGCAACATCGCCGAACGCGAAGCCAAACGCCTCGCCGACCGCATGTGGGCCGTGCGCGATGAGCTCAAGCTGAACGCCCCCAACCCCGCCACCGCCGTCGCCAACGCCATGCGCGCCAAAAAATTCCCCGTCGCCCTCATGGACACCGGCGATAACATCGGCGGCGGCTCCGCCGGCGATTCCACCTTCCTCCTCGCCGAACTCCTCAAACAAAAGGCCGACGGCTGGGTCGTCACCATGTACGATCCCGCCGCCGTCGACGCCGCCCTCAAAGCCGGCATCAACGGCAAGTTCGACATGCTCGTCGGCGGCAAGTCCGATAAACAGCACGGCGAGCCCGTCCGCGTCCGCGGTCGCGTCCGGTCTTTCGACGACGGCGAGTACATCGAAACCGCCGTCCGCCACGGCGGCAACACGTTCTATCACATGGGCCTCACCGCCGTCATCGAAGCCGAAGGCTCCACCCCCACGCTGAAGAACTACCTCGTCCTCACCAAGCAGCGGTCTTCGCCCAACTCCATCCACCAGATCGTCCACCTCGGCATCTACCCCGAGCGCCAGAAGATCCTCGTCGCCAAAGGCACCATCGCCCCCCGCGCCGCCTACGAGCCGGTCTCCGCCGAAATCGTCCTCGTCGATACGCCCGGCGCCACCGCCGTCAACCCCGGCCCCTTCACCTTCAAATTGGTCCCGAAGGACCTGTTCGGCCTG